>CALJPB010000067.1 GCA_937981305.1 uncultured Selenomonas sp. | reverse complement strand
GAGCGTGAATCTGAGGGGCTGTTGCACGAAATTTTCTAACTGCGTGCAACAGTCCCCTTTTTGTGTGCCAATTTCTTGTTTTATGCTTTCCTTGAAATTCCTTCGCTCTGATGTTAGAATACAGAAGAGTAAAAATATTTCGCAGGAGGAAGCGATATGAGCATAAACACGACTAAGATGGAGCAGGACAAGGTGCTCCGTCTGATGGCGGAGAAGTACCCGACGAAGGAGATCGTCTACGAGAAGATCGTCTATCTGAAATCGCAGCTCATGCTGCCGAAGGGCACGGAGCACTTCATGAGCGATCTGCATGGTGCATATGATTCGTTCTTTCACATCCTCAACAACTGCTCGGGTGTCATCAAGGAAAAGGTGGACTACTGCTTCGGCGAGCGCATGACGGAGGAGGAGAAGGCGGAGTTCTGCACGCTGATCTACTATCCGCGCGAGAAGGTGGAGCAGCTGACAGCAGAGGGCAAGGCGGATGCAATCTGGTATCAGCAGAACATTGCAAATCTGCTCGAGCTGACCAAACTCATGAGCTGGAAATTCCCTGCGAGCAAAATGCGCAGCTACATTCCCAAACGCTACGAATCCGTCATTGTGGAGCTGCTCAGTACGCGCCCCGAGCTGGATGAGGCGCAGCTCTACTACTATAAACAACTGATCGAGACCATCGTGGAGATCGGCGGCGGCACGGACTTCATCGATGCGTTCAGCGTGCTCGTCAAGCGGCTCGCAGTCGAGCGCATTCATATCGTCGGCGACTTCTTTGATCGCGGCGACCGTCCGGACGGAATCATCGACCTCCTCATGCAGCATCCGTCCGTTGACATCCAGTGGGGCAACCACGATGTGCTCTGGATGGGCGCGGCACTCGGCAGCGAGGTCTGCATCGCAGCGGTCATCCGCAACAGTCTCCGCTACCGCAATACCGACGTATTGGAGCGCGGCTATGGCATCAGCCTGCGCCCGCTATCGACGTTTGCCTCGCGCATCTATCCCGACGAGAATCCGATCAAGGCGGCAGAGCGTGCAGTCTCCATGATGATGTTCAAGCTTGAAGGGGCACTCATTAAGCGCAATCCGGACTTCCATATGGAGGATCGTCTGCTCCTCGATAAGATCAACTTCAGCCTGTCCTGTGTCACACTGAACAATGGCCGGCGCGTGGAGCTCGATAGTGCATATTTCCCAACGATTGACGACGGCGCAGACTGCTACGAACTGACGGAGGAGGAGCAGCACATCATCGACGATCTGCGCTCCTATTTCCTTGAGAGCAAGGCACTCCAACGCCATGTGGACTATCTCTACGAGCGCGGCAGCATGTATATGTGCTACAATGGCAATCTGCTCTTTCATGGCTGCGTTCCCATGAACGAGGATGGGAGTTTCCGTACCATTACCTACAAGGACGAGGAATACACGGGACGTGCATGGATGGACTTCTGTGAGGAAAAGGCGCGCGCGGCTTGGAACGAACACACGCAGGAAGGGCTGGACTTTATGTACTTCCTCTGGTGCGGGCTGCTTGCGCCGACCTCGGGACGCTCGTTCACAACGTTTGAGCGTTCCTTTATCTCCGACGAGTCGACGTGGAAAGAGCCGTCCGACCCGTATTTCCGTCTCATCAAGGAGGAGGAAATCTGCGAGAAAATCCTTGCGGAGTTCGGGCTTGACCCCAAGCACGGACACATCATCAACGGGCACGTTCCTGTCAAGGTAAAGAAGGGGGAGAGTCCGTTGCGTGCGAATGGGCGCGCGATCATCATCGACGGCGGCTTTGCGACGCCATATCACTCCAAGACGGGCATCTCGGGCTACACACTCATCTACAACTCGCGTGGGCTGCGTCTCCTCCAGCATCAGACGGTGGCGAATGTGCGTGAGGCACTGCGCGAGAACCGCGACATCGAGTCCGTCTCGCAGACCGTTGAGCTGCAGGCGCGCAGCTGCCTTGTTCGTGACACTGATCGCGGCGCGGCGATCAAGGATGAGATCGCTGACCTGCACGCCCTCCTGCGCGCGTATCAGACAGGGCATATCAAGCCGCAGTGAGATATAGATGAAAGAGTTTCCTTGAAAAATCCCCTTCCGTATGCTAGAATGACGTGACTACGCTACGGGAGGGGTTTCTTTGTACGAGAAAGTAGATACCAATCTGAATTTTGCCGCGCGCGAGAAAGCCGTTGCGGATTTTTGGCGCGAGAATCATATTGCACAGCAGGCGGTGGATCAGCGCGAGGGCTGCGAGACGTTCACGTTCTACGACGGTCCGCCGACGGCGAACGGCCGCCCGCACATCGGGCACGTTCTGACGCGCGTCATCAAGGATATGCTGCCGCGCTACCAGTCGATGAAGGGGCGTAAGGTGCTCCGCAAGGCGGGCTGGGATACGCATGGTCTGCCCGTGGAGCTTGAGGTCGAGAAGGCGATCGGCATCAACGGCAAGGAGCAGATCGAGGACTACGGCATCGAGCCGTTCATCAAGAAATGCCGCGAGTCCGTCTGGAAGTACAAGGCGATGTGGGAGGAGTTCTCCGATGTCGTCGGATTCTGGGCGGATATGGAGCACCCCTATATCACGTACGAGAACAGCTTCATCGAGTCCGAGTGGTGGGCGCTGAAGGAGATCTGGAAGAAGGGGCTGCTCTATCAGGGGCACAAGATCGTCCCGTACTGCCCGCGCTGCGGCACGCCGCTCTCCTCGCACGAGGTCGCGCAGGGCTATAAGGATGTGACGGAGCGTTCGGCGATCGTACGCTTTCAGGCGGCGGATGAGGATGCCTGCTTCCTCGCGTGGACGACGACCCCGTGGACACTCCCGTCGAACCTCGGTCTCTGTGTGAACCCGAACGTGACCTATGTGAAGGTGCGCGTTTACGGCAAGGTCTACTATCTCGCCGAGGCACTGATGGACAGCGTGTTCGCGGACTCGTGGGGCGACCGTGAGGTCCTTGCGACGATGAAGGGCAGCGACCTTGAGTACCGTAAGTACGTGCCGCTCTATCCGTTTGCGGACAAGGACGTGCAGGATAAGGCATTCTTTGTCACCTGCGACGACTATGTCACGACCGAGGACGGCACGGGCATCGTTCACATCGCGCCCGCCTTTGGTGAGGATGATAACCGCGTCTGCCGCAAGTATGGAATGCCGTTCGTTCAGTTTGTCAACGACAAGGGCGAGATGACGGAGGAGACGGATTGGCCGGGGGTCTTCGTAAAGGATGCCGACCCGCTGATCCTCGCGGATCTCGAAAAGAGCGGCAAGCTGTTCAAGGCCCCCGAGTTTACACACAGCTATCCGCATTGCTGGCGATGTGATACGCCGCTGATCTACTATGCGCGTGCTTCGTGGTTCATCCGCATGACGGCGGTACGTGACGCACTCGTTGCGAACAACAATACGGTCAACTGGATTCCGAAGACCATCGGCGACGGACGTTTCGGCAACTGGATCGAGCATGTGCAGGATTGGGGCATCAGCCGCGACCGCTACTGGGGTACGCCGCTCAACATCTGGAGATGCTCCTGCGGGCACGAGCACTCCGTTGGTTCGATTGCGGAGCTGCGCGAGCTTCAGCCGAACTGCCCCGCCGATATCGAGCTGCATCGTCCGTACATCGATGCAATTACATTCCCGTGCGAGAAGTGCGGTGAGGAGATGCACCGCGTGCCCGAGGTCATCGACTGCTGGTTCGACTCGGGTGCGATGCCGTTCGCGCAGTGGCACTATCCGTTTGAGAACAAGGAGATCTTTGAGAAATATTTCCCCGCAGACTTTATCTCCGAGGCGGTCGATCAGACGCGCGGCTGGTTCTACTCGCTGATTGCGATTTCGACGCTGCTCTTTGACAAGAGCCCGTACCGGAACGTCATCGTCCTCGGCCATGTGCAGGACGAGAACGGGCAGAAGATGAGCAAGTCCAAGGGCAATGCGGTCGAGCCGATGGATGCCCTGCGCCGT
>CALJPB010000066.1 GCA_937981305.1 uncultured Selenomonas sp. | reverse complement strand
CTCCGTGGAGGAAAGGCGATTGACGTTGATGTTCGGGCGCGTGATGGTGAAGAGATTCGGATAGATCCTGCGTAGCTTCTCATGCGCGGCAAGTACCGCATCCGTGTCGAGGAGCTCCACGCAGATATAGTCGTCATGCGGGAGCGGGTCGAAGTCCTCGCGCATGAGTTCATCCATCAGCCCGCTGACAATGCGTACATCGTGACGCGGCGTCAGTGGATAGAAGGTATGGGATGCCATCCCCTCGGCATCCAACTCGACGAGTTCCACACCTTTTTTTTGACAGGCTTCATCGAAGGAGTATTTCAGCAGAGAGCCGGAATATCGGATGTTCTCCGCTCCTGCTCGCTGAGGAGCATGCAGATGCCCAAGCGCCGTATAGGAATATGCTGTAAAATTCTCCGCACTGACCTGATCGCTCCCACCGACGGAGAGTGCATGCTCGGATTCCGATACCTGTCCGCCGATGACAAAGGCGTGCGCGACTGCCACGCTGCGTGCCGACGATGGAATCTGTGCGCGTGCCGCTGCAATCTGTACGGCAAGCGCACCATCGAAGGATGGATTCTCATCAAGAGAAAATGCCTCTCGTACATGCGGGGGATCTCCATAGGGAATGAGCGAGAAATAGACATCTCCGTGTTCATCTGAGAGAATGACGGGAGGCTCTGCGGAGCGTACCGCTCCCGCAAGATAGATACCGGACGCACGAAGAAGCTGTGCGCCAAAGCCGAGGCGCACAGCACTGTCATGATTTCCGGCAATAAATAGCACGCGGATTCCCTGCGCAGCGAGCCGTGTCAATATTTCGTTGAAGAGTTCGACCGCCTCAGGAGGTGGAATGGCGCGGTCATAGACATCACCTGCAATGACGAGGGCATCGGGGCGCACATCCTTGCACAGTGCAAGCAGCTCCTCCAATACATACGCCTGATCCTCTGTCATATGCCGCTGTCCGAAGAGTTTTCCCAAATGCCAGTCTGCCGTATGGATGAACCGCATGACATCCCCTCATCTCATGAATCTGCTTCAGCCAGAATTTTTGCGACAGACGAACTGCCGATGCCCAGACGATGCACACCCATGTCCAAAAATTTCTTTGCGGCAACATAGTCCCGAATGCCGCCGGATGCCTTAACTTTGCATCGCCCGTGCGACGTATCCAGCATGATGCGCAGCTGCTCCTCCGTCGCTCCCGTGCCGAGGAATCCCGTCGCCGTCTTCACGAAGTCTGCTCCCGCTGCAATGCTGACTTCTGTTGCCCGTGCAATCTCCTCCGATGTCAGCTGGCTTGCCTCGAAAATGATCTTGACGAGCACATTACGCGCATGGGCAGCGTTGACGACAGCGCGTATTTCCGCCTCGACCTCGTCCCATTTCCCGGAGCGGGCAAGCCCATAGTTCATTACCATGTCAAGCTCCTCTGCACCGTACTCCATATAATAGCGTGCCTCAAGTTCCTTGACTGCGGCGGGGCCTTTCCCGTGCGGAAAGTCGAGCACCGTACACACACGTGTATTGGTATTACGGCAAAGCTGAACGGCAAGCGGGATATCCGCCGGCTGCACACAGACCGAGCAGCACTCCTGTCGTATCGCCTCCGTAATCGCCGCACGCACCTCATCGGAGGTCATCGCAGGATTCAGAGGAGAAGAATCGATATATCTACTGAGCTTCATCGTTAATCCTTTCATTTTGCGGCAATCATAGCCCTAAGTGCCTCTTCATCCAAGATCGGAATGCCGAGATCTTCCGCCTTTTGCAGCTTGCTCCCTGCTGCTTCACCGGCGACAAGGTAGTCGGTTTTCTTCGACACAGAGCTTTTTACCGTACCACCATGCGACGTAATCAGAGCGGCACACTCCTCACGGGAAAGTGTCGGAAGCGTACCCGTAATGACAAAAGATTTGCCGTCCAGTGCCGCACCTGCGCGTTCCATCGGGGTACTCGCAAAGTTCACGCCTGCCGCACGGAATTTGTCGAGCAATGCCCTCCCCGTCTCCGAGGTGAAGAACTCTGTGAGTTTCTGCACGCTGATTTCTCCCATGTCGGGAACGGCACGAATTTTTTCGGGATCGGTGCACGCTGCCTCCTGCAAGGAATCAATGGACGGGAATGCCTGCATGAGCGAGACTGCTGCCGCGCGTCCGATGCCCGAGATCCCGAGTCCCGTGAGGAGACGATCCGGTGTATTGGCCTTACTTGCCTCGATGGCGGCAAGGCGGTTATCGACGCTCTTTTCCCGTCCAATCAGCCCTGATGAGATGAGTTCATCTCGATGTAAATGCAACGCATATATATCTGCAACATCATGCAGATAATCTGCGCGTGTCAATGCAATGATCGCTGATTCTCCAAATCCCTTGATATCCATTGCATTACGGCCGACAAAGTTCAGGATGTGGTTCTCCACCTGCGCGGGGCAGGCGGGATTCTGACACTTCATATCCGCCGTATC
>CALJPB010000065.1 GCA_937981305.1 uncultured Selenomonas sp. | reverse complement strand
CGGCATGAACACGTTGATGAGGATGTGCGAGGCGGAATGCGCGCCGCCTTAGAGTTTCCGATAGGGCTTCTGCCCCATCTCATAGAAGTTGTTGCCCTCGGAGTCAATCACGACGATGCAGGGGAAATCCTCGACCGTCAGTTTCGCGACCGCCTCAGGGCCAAGTTCCGGATAGCCCACGACTTCGTACTTCTTCACGGATTTTGCGATGAGCGCCGCAGCGCCGCCGACAGCGGCAAAATAGGTGACGCCGTTCTTCTTCATCGACTCCACGACAGCTGCCGAGCGCGAGCCCTTGCCCACCATGCCCTTGATGCCCTGCTCAAGCATCGTCGGCGTGTAGGCGTCCATGCGGCCGGAGGTCGTCGGCCCCGCCGAGCCGATCGGGTCGCCCGGCTTCGCCGGTGTCGGTCCCAGATAGTAGACGATCTGATCGTGCCAGTCGACCGGCAGAGGTTCGCCCTTTGCGAGTGCCTCCGTCATCGCCTTGTGTGCTGCATCGCGCGCGCTGATGATCGTGCCCGTGATGAGAACGCTGTCGCCCGCCTTGAGCTTACGCGACATTTCCTCCGTGAACGGAGTCGTAATACGGATACTTTCCGCCATGAGTATTCCTCCCTAATGATAATACACAGAAAAGGCTGTTACAGGACGCGATGCGCATGCCGGAGGGCATGGCAGCAGATCGTCACCGCAACGGGGAGGCCCGCGATGTGCGTCGCGCCCCATTCAATGTTCACGGCAAGTGCGGTTGTCGTGCCGCCAAGCTGCGGTCCGATGCCCGTCTTGTTGATCATCTCGAGGAGCTCACCCTCGAGTTTTGCATACTCGGGCATCGGATGACGCTGGTCGATCGGACGCGTAAGTGCCTTCTTCGAGAGGAGTGCCGCCCGATCCATCGTGCCGCCGATCCCGACACCGACCACCTCAGGCGGACACGGATTCGGGCCTGCGTGCTGGATGATCTCCATGACCGCCTTTTTCACACCCTCCACGCCGTCCGCAGGAACAAGCATCTTGACGCCGGACTTGTTTTCCGAACCGAAGCCCTTCGGTGCAATCGTGATGCTGAGCTTGTCGCCCGCAACGATCTTCGTGTAGATGACTCCCGGCGTGTTGTTCTGCGTGTTTTTGCGGTTAAAGAGCGGCTCCGCGACAACCGACTTGCGCAGATACCCCTCCGTATAGCCCTTGGCAATGCCCTCGTTGATGGCATCCTCAAGGAGACCGCCTGTGATATGGAGATCCTGCCCGACCTCCACGAACACAATCGTCATGCCCGTATCCTGGCAATACGGACGATCCTCTGCGCGCGCGATCTCGGCGTTGCGAATGATCTGATCCAAAACGACCTTTCCTACGGGTGACTCCTCCGTCTCTCGCCCCTTTTTGAGTCCCTCGTAGACATCATTCGGGAGATAGTACGCCGCTTCTTTGCACATCTCGGCGACGTTCTCCGTGATTGCTTGTGCGCTTAGCTCTCGCAAAGTAATCCCTCCTATAAATATAACTTATACACAGGTTAGTTAGACTATATCATATTTTTTTCTTGCTTTCAAGTCTTTCAAATTTGCCGTAAAGCCTTGAAAAAAGTGAATCTCATTCAAATTGGAAATGAGATTCACAAGCTGAAATAATATCGTTCTTTTGCGCTTTTATCTTATTGTTTTATATTTCAATCGAATCATTTACCTCTAAATAATTTATTGTTTATATTGTATTTATTATCATATATATAAAATCCATATCTTATGATATGGATTTTATATGGTAAATTTTTTTGAAAATTTTTTATATAGAAAAACCCTTGAATTTGCAGGGTTTCGTACATTTTTTCACAATCAAATGCGAATGAGATTCATCTGGGGACTCTCTCCTGCGTTCAGATCCACAAGCATGAACGATCCGCACTGCTCATCGCGCGGACGTGCAATGCTGCCGGGGTTGAGTACAGTGACTTCTCCGTGCTCCTCAAGAGCAACGTGCGTATGCCCATATACGGCGATGTCCGCCCCCGCCTCACGCGCTGCCTCTTGCAGCATAGCCGTATCGAAGCGCACGTTGAACAGGTGTCCGTGCGTCAGAAAGATGCGGTGTCCCGCGATCTCGACCACCGTTTCGTCATAGACACCATCCACGAAAAGATCACAGTTGCCAAGCACACGAATGACACGCTTCTCCGAGAGCGCCTCAAGATCGTCCGCATCGGGCGCAAAGTCGCCCGCATGAAGCCATAACTCCGCATCCGCAGCGCCATGTACGGCAAGCATCTTCTCGAAGATGCGCGTATCTCCGTGGCTGTCACTGACAATTCCAATTCTCACACGACACCTCTTTCCATCAGCATTTTTTTCATCATGTCGAGTGCCGCACCGCGATGACTGATCTCATGTTTCTCCGCGCGCGAGAGCTCCGCCATCGTGCGTCCGTCCGCACGATAAAAATGCGGGTCGTAGCCAAAACCGCCCGTCCCGCGCGCCTCAGGACGGATGAATCCCGTACACGTCCCCTCTGCACCGAGCTCCCGCCCATCCTCAAACACAAGCACAAGCGCACAGTGATAGGCAGCAGCGGCGTTCTCCGTGCCATGCGCCCGAATCTCCGCAATCAGCTTCGCATTGTTCGCCGCGTCGTCACCGTGCACCCCCGCATAGCGCGCAGAGTATCCCCCCGGTGCGCCGTCCAGCACCTCCACTGAGAGCCCTGAGTCGTCGGCAAGCGCGGCAAGCCCCGTCTTCTCCCTGTAGTAATGCGCCTTAATGCGCGCATTCTCCAAAAAGGTCGCCCCATCCTCAATCGGTTCTTCGATCTCTCCTGCATTCGGCAGAACTTCACGGATGCGCGAGAGCGGCACAAGACGCACGGGAAGCCCCTCAAATGCCCGCTCCATTTCGCGCACCTTGCCCGCATTTGAGCTCGCAATCAGAATGATCTTTTCGTCCATATTATCCCTCCCGTCCCGGCAGCCACGAGAGCGTCGTGCCGAGTGCTTCTTTCTGATACTCAATCAACGTGCGTATGCCGCGTTCGCCGAGATCGAGGAGGACGTTCATCTCTGCACGGGTGAATGCGCGCCCCTCTCCCGTTCCCTGCACTTCGACGAATTCTCCTGCGCCTGTCATGACAAGGTTCATGTCGACCATCGCGGTCGAATCCTCCTCATAGCAGATGTCGAGCAGCGGCGTGTTCTCCGCATTGATCCCGACGCTGACCGCCGCTACATAGTCGCGCACGGGGAAGATCCCCCGCTTCGTGTAGAAGGTCGCGCACGCCTCCACGAGCGCGACGAACGCACCCGTGATCGACGCGGTGCGCGTCCCCCCATCCGCCTGCAGCACGTCGCAGTCAATGTGAATCGTGCGCTCCCCGAGTGCCTTCGTATCGACAACAGCCCGCAGAGCACGTCCGATGAGCCGCTGAATCTCCTGCGTACGTCCCGTCTGATGCCCGCGCATCGCCTCACGCGCCGTGCGCTCCGTCCCCGCGCCGGGCAGCATGGAGTACTCTGCGGTCACCCACCCCGTCCCTGAGCCTTTCAGAAAGAACGGTACACGCTCCTCCACCGTCGCGGCGCACACAACGCGCGTGTGTCCCGTCTCGATGAGCGCAGAGCCCGCGGGGTAACGCTGATAGCCGCGCTCGATCCGCACGGGGCGCAGCTGATCGGCACGCCTCAGATCTCTTCTTGGCATGAATGTTTTTCTCCTTTATGAGATTCGTTCAAAAAAAGCGGGAAGAAGGTACTTCCCGCTGCGATTATTTACGTTACGCCGTGTGGTTCTCCTGATACTGCCGGTAGTTCTTGATGATGCAGATCGGCGTTTTCTGCGAGGCATTGCCGAATGGATTGTCGAGCAGGAGCTGTGCCGCAAGCATCCCGTTCACACCGTCGGATACGCCAACCACGCGCGAGCGTTTGAGATCGTTCACATCTGCAATCATCCCGCCGAACGCCCCCACACGGTCACGAATGCGTGCGGCAACCTGCTCCGGCTCGGCAGGACCGTAGACAATCACCTTGTCAAACGGCGGCATCGTGCCCGTCACGTCGTCGATGAGCGCCGCCTCCTTGCCGCCAAGTTGATAGAACAGGCCCTTTTTGCCGACGAGCTTCCCGAGGAATCCTGCGAAAAGTGCCGCGGTAACGCGCCACTTCCCCTCTACATCCATGAGTGACTGCATCCCATGCGGCGTTGCGAGACTGCCATAGTCCGGGATAAAGCGGCACAGGAATTTTGCCATGCCGGAAATATGAAGCTCCTCGGGGCGGACAAAACGCCCCTGCGTTACCGCAACCACACTCTCTGCGCAGCAGACGAGATCATCCGCCGTTACCTGCGCACCGGCGTAGTATTCGATGGCATCCACAATGTCGTCCGCATCCGTCAGAATGCGTGTCGGAACGGGGAGAATCTTCAGTTCAGCCATTCTTCCTGCCCCCTTCCTGCACGAGTGCAACCCCCGCAAGCGCGGCGATCTCCGCCCCCGT
Source organism: uncultured Selenomonas sp. (assembly GCA_937981305.1). GTDB lineage: Bacteria > Bacillota > Negativicutes > Selenomonadales > Selenomonadaceae > Centipeda. Next base: position 1,406 of record CALJPB010000065.1, on the reverse strand, counting down.
GATCTTCAAAATCTGCTTGGAATAATGTGCCGGGATGCGCCCTGTCTCCTGGTAGATGAAATCCATGCGGAAATCCGGCATATGGGCAATCACCTCTTCGAGCGTGTTCCCCTTGCGTCCCTCGATGGAAAGTTTGAGCACCAAATTGATCTGCTCATCCTTTTGAATGACCATCGCCTCAAAATAGTCGTCCTCGCGCGGTGCACCTTCCAGCTCTACCTTGCCGCGCACCAGTGCGCCGTCGTACTGCTCGTAGGGAAGCTGCACGCGCAGGATCGCATCCATGATGACACCGCATTGTGACCCCTCATTCTTCACGGGCATCGTCGCACCGATCACGAGTCTCTCCGGCGTACGTTCGACCACGGAAAACGGTGTTATCTCCTCCTTTTTCGGTACGATCTTCTCCGTTCCGAAATAGGCGAAAAACGCTTTTTTCCCAAGCTCAAAAAGAACCAGCAGGGCGAACAGCCAATACAACCGCTCTATAAATTCAAAATCCAATGTCACGTCCCTCTTTCTCCGCGATCATTGCCGCCTCAAGCGGCTCATAAAACTCCTTCGGCAGACGTGTGATGCGCCCCGTTGTGCGCACGGTGAACACGTTTTCCGAAAAGCCCGTCACGAGCAGTGTCCCCGCCGCATTCAGGATGCGGTAGGAGAACGCCATCTTTGCCTTAGTCAGTGCCGTCGCCGTGGTCTCGATCACGAGGTCGTCATCGAAGTGCCCCGGCGCGTGAAACTGTGCACCAACCTTCGTGATCGGAAATACATAGCCCGCCTCCATCAATGCGCCAAGTGTGATACCAATACGCCGCAAATACTGAACACGTCCAATTTCGAACCAACGGATGTAGTTCGCGTGATGCACCACCTCCATTGCATCCGTATCATAAAAATTCACCCGATGTTTTACACAAACCGGCATGAATGCTCCCTTCCTTCAATCGATCTTTTCCATGCGCGCGGCACGTGCCAGATAGCTCTCAATGCGTGCCAGAGGCTCTGCTCCCGCAATCGGCCTGCCGGATTCGAAGAAGCGGCATGATCCCGTCCGTTCCCCCGGCAATACGGTGGTCAGTCCCGTCCGCCGCGCCAGTTCCTCGACCGTACCCTCGTTGCCATCCACAAACCCCACGGTCTTTGGCAAAAGCCGCCGCAGCGTGTCCTTGAAATAGTTGAAATGTGTGCAGCCAAGCACAACCGCCGAATACTTCAGCAGATCATACGGTGCGAGCGCATTCCACAGATACTCCTCGACACGCGGTGAGACAAACTCCCGCTGCTCCGCGAACTCCACAAGGCGCGGCAGTGCGAGAAGGTCAATCAAACCATTCACATCGTGCGCCGAGACAAGTCGTCTCAGCTTCTCACCGCGGATCGTAATTGGCGTGGCTGTCACAAGC
>CALJPB010000064.1 GCA_937981305.1 uncultured Selenomonas sp. | reverse complement strand
TGCGAGCCCCCTCGTTATGCTTTGTGTAACGGGGTAAGGAATTGCTGATAAAATGAAGGCCGTCAAGACGGCCTTCATTTTATCAGTGCTTCCTATTTACAGGTTTAATCACTGAGCAGCTGCAAATAACGCAGCCGGTCTGCGGCGGGAATATGGAGAATGTCCATCGCCCGGTCGGGCGAAAGGGAGAGGTCATGCATAAGACTGCGAAGATTATGCAGTGTCGCTTCTGTTGCTCCCTCCATACGTCCCTCGGCGCGCGTAGCACGAATTTCACTGAGATAGTCGCGCAGTGCCTTCTCCCGTTGCTCATATTGCCAGCGTTCCACATCGCTCTGCATAAAGATTTGCTCTGCTTGAATCGCTTCGCTGATGGCGGCTTCACTCATTGCCAATTCCTCCGTTTCTCGTTCGCCCAGTTTGTTGGAAAAGTATGCAAGCCATTTCTCAAGCCGTTTCATCTCTTTGATGGATTTGATCTTGAATTTAGGGATTTCCAAGAAGTGAATTTCCAGATCATCGGTCAGACGATGACCACTCTGGATGTCATAGAGCCCGTACATTGTGTGCGGATTCTCCTGGGGGAGCAGGTGGAAATTCAATAGATTGATCGTGATGGAGCGTCTGAGATCCCGATATTCCTCGCCTTTATGCAGTGTCTGATACATGCGTGCCCAATAGTACAGCGTTCGCTTCTGCATATTGTGGCGATTGAACAGCTGCACCTCAATGTTAATCTGGCTGCCGTCGCTCGTGATACCGTATATATCGAGCTGTGAACGCTTGTCTTCCTCAAACTGTGGATCGAACTCTCGGTCAATGAAGGAAATGTCTGTAAGTTCATCGGTTTCTTCCCGCTCTAAAACCGCATTTAGAAAGCTGAGTGTAATACGTTTTCGTTCTTCCCTGCCAAAGACGAATTTGAAGAGATAGTCGTTCAGGGGGTTGTAATTTCGGCGATTCATCATAGCTCCTCCCTTGCAATATCCCATTTTCCTACATTTTATCCTTTTTTTTCTGATAATACAAGAAAAGACGGCAGGAAAGAAAAATTACTTTCGTGCCGTCTTTGTGTATTCTATAGGAATCGCTGATAAAGCTGAATTTATCAGTGCTTCCTTTACAGTGCCGCCCGTAGGAGATTCCGCGTATAGTCCTCGCTTGGTTCTCTGAGGACGCGACTGGTCTCGCCCTGCTCGACGATGCGTCCATTCTGCATGATGAGGACGCGATCGGCGATGGAGCTGACGAGCGGGAGATCGTGTGAGATGAAGAGAAGGCTCATGCCATGTTCCTGCTGCAGATGCAGGAGCAGAGCGATGATCTTTGCCTGTACGGAGACGTCCAGTGCCGAGGTCGCCTCGTCGCAGACGAGGATGTCGGGATGAACCGCCATCGCCCGCGCAATCGCCGCTCTCTGGCACTCGCCGCCGCTCATCTCGTGCGGGTAGCGCGTGGCATAGGAGGAGGGAAGTCCCACCTCCGCAAGGAGCTCGGTGACACGTTTTTCCGTTGCGCGTGCGTCCGGTGTGCAGAGGCGGCAGATGGTCTCGCCGATCATCGCGCCAACAGTGCGACGCGGGTTGAACGACCCCACTGCGTCCTGAAACACCATCTGGATGCGCGTGTAGAGGGCGCGCCGCTCCTTTCCACCTGCGTGGGTGATATCCTTGCCGTCGAGGAGAATATTCCCGCCCGTCGGTGTATGCAGTCCCGTGAGGAGCTTTGCAACGGTGGATTTGCCGCTGCCGCTCTCGCCGACGATGCCGAGGAGTTCGCGCTGCGCAAGGGAGAAGGAGATGCCGTCGATTGCCTGGACGCGTCCCGCCGCATCGTCAAAGTGCATGGAGACGTTGTCAAAGCGCAGGAGGTCTTGGAAATGGGCGCCCCTTCCACCGCTTACGCGGTCCCCCTCCCCCGTCGTGACGGGGGAGGCTATGGGAGCGGTGTTTTTCTCTGCATGATCTCTGCGGTCGCAGTCCGTATGTGTCGCAGCGGACATCTTCGGCACGGCTGCAAGGAGTTCCTGCGTATAGGGATGCTGGGGATTTCCGAGCACCTCATCCACGCTGCCCTGCTCGACAATCTTCCCTTTGCACATGACGGCGACGCGGTCGGCGATGTGCCGCACGACGCCGATGTTGTGCGTGATGAGGAGGATTGCCGTCCCCGTCCGCTCCTTGAGCGCACGCAGCTCGTCCAGCACCTGCAGCTGGATCGTCGCGTCGAGTGCCGAGGTCGGCTCATCGGCGAGGAGGAGCTGCGGGCGTAGGATGACGGCGAGTGCGATCGCGGCACGCTGTGCCATGCCGCCCGACAGCTCGAACGGATACGTTGCGAGGATACGACGCACATCGGAAAATCCCATGCCGCCGAATACCTCTGCCGCGCGTGCGTAGATTTCCTCACGCGACAGATCGGTGTGTGCACGCATCGTCTCAACGAGCTGCGTGCTAATCTGCCGCGTAGGGTTCAGCGATGCACCTGCATACTGAAACACCATTGCGATCTCCTCGCCGCGTAGCCTGCGCCGCTCTCCCTCGGAGAGTACGGCAAGGTTCTTCGTGTCAAAGGAGACCGTACCCGCGTGAATCTCGGTGGAGAGTCCGCGGATCTGCGCAATTGCCTTGAGCAGGGTGGATTTGCCGCTGCCGCTCTCGCCAACAATGCCAAGCACCTCGCCTGTGTGAAGGCTGATGCTGATGTCCTCGATCACGGCATCGCCGCCGTACCCCGCAGTCAAATGGTCAATTCGTAAGAGTTCCTGCATGACGCTGCTCCGCTGTGCGCTGTGTGTGCGCTCACTTCTTGTCCAGATCCTTTGTCACATGATAGTAGTCGCTCGGCGTGGAGAGGAATCCCGTGACCTTCTTCGAGATGCCGACCTGCATATTGTTGAACCCAATGAAGTCCATCGCCGCATCGTCGATCACCTGCTGCTGAATGTGGTTGACGAGCGCGATGCGCTTTGTCGAGTCAAATGTATTCGGCAGGTCGGACAGCAGCTGCTCCACGATGGGGTTCGTGTAGTGCCCAAAGTTTGCAACGCCCTTTGCGCTCAGCACGTCACGCAGGAATGCATACGGGTCGCCCGTGGGCATGGTGATGACGGAGTAAAGACCGATCTCGTATTCGCCCGCCTTGTAATAGGTCGATTTCTCATGCGAAACAATGTTGACGTTAATGCCGATTTTCTTGAGCTGTGCCTGCATCTCCGTTGTGATGTTCTCGTTGAAGAGACGCTTGTAGACACCCATCTCGACGGTCAGCGGCTGTCCGTTCTTTTCGACAATGCCATCGCCGTTCGTGTCCGTATATCCTGCCGCCGCAAGCACCTGCTTTGCCTTTTCGGGATCGTAGGAGCGTGCCTTGAGCGCGGGATCGCCATAGGGCGTGGAGGCGAGGAACGCACTGTTCGACGCTGTCATTGCGCCCTTGAGGTACTGGTCGCCGATGGTCTTTTTGTCAACACCGTACATGATCGCCTGACGAACCGCAGGATCGGTGAGCTTATCGAGGTTCATGTAGAGCTGATAGGTGCGCGTCTGCGGCGTCTTGACAACCGTAAACTTGTCATTCGCCGCAATCGTCTCTGCCGTCTCGGGGCTGAGATCCAGTGCTACGTCGATCTCATCGCCCTGCAGTGCCATTGCGAGCGTGTTGAAGTCTGCGATCTTCGTATACTCGACCTCGTCGACCTTCACGTCGCCGCCCCAATACTTCGGGTTCTTCGTCATGACGGCGTGCTTGTCCGCCTCAAAGCTGCTCATGACAAACGGCCCCGTGCAGATGGGCGCATTCTCAAAGTCCTTCGTGCCTGCAACATCGACGATGACAGCGTACGGGTCGCACAGATCGTTGACGAGGGTCGCATACGGCGCTTTCGTACGGATCGTGAGGACATTTCCCTCTGCCGTGTACTCTGCATCCTTCAGCCATGCGGCGCGGTCATTCGTCTCCGCCGTGCGCTTGAGCGAGGCGATGACCTTGTCCGCCGTCATCTTCTCGCCGTTCGAGAAGGTGACATTGTCCTTCAGTGTGATGCGCCAGACCGTCGGCTCGACATTCTCCGCCTTTTCGGCGAGCCACGGCTGCGGCTTCATACTGTCGTCGAGACGGAAGAGTGTTTCGCCGACACCGTAGCGTACGGCGTACCAGCCCATCCACTCCTTCGCGGGATCCATCGAGCTCGTCACGGCGACTGTGCCACCGACGCGCACGATTTTCTTGCTGTCTGCCGCCTGATCCGAGCCGCCGCAGCCGCTCATCGTGAGCGGAACGGCGAGCAGGAGCGCGGCGCAGAGACGTTTCAGTGTTTTGTTCATGGGAATCCTCCTGAAAAATATTTATCAGAGATGCTGTATGCGCTGTGTAAGCCTCACGCGAACGCTTAGTTACGCAAGTGATCGTGTATTTATTCGCCTAAATACCTGCGGACTTCTTAAACGCGCTGCGCTTGAACGAAAGAAATCCGCAGGGGGCGAAATGCACTCTTTACTCTAGGGTTCGCTTTGAGGCATTACACAGCATCCATACAGATAATCTGTCTGTACGTTACACTCGTTTTTCCCGCATCTTGGGATCGAGCAGGTCACGCAGCTGATCGCCAAACATATTGAACACCATCATGACGGCGACCATCACCGCGCTCGGCGCGAGTGCCGCCCACGGTGCCTGTTGGAGATATTTCTGCCCCTCGCTGATCATCGCGCCCCACTCCGCTGCGGGGATTTGAACCCCAATGCCGAGGTAGGACAGCCCCGCGAGCCCCATCATCATAGAGCTGACATGAAGCACGGCGGTGACGACGAGCGGCCCCGCGATGTTCGGCAGGATGTGTCCAAAGAGGATTCGCGTATCGCTGCATCCTGAGAGGCGTGCCGCCTGTATGTATGTCTCCTCCTTTGCCGCGACCGCTGCGCTCCGCGCAATGCGCGCGTACTGTGTCCATGTCGTAAGGATGAGTGCGAGTACGGCGTTCACAAGTCCGCCGCCGAGCACACCCGCAACCGCAATGGCAAGGACAATGTCGGGAAATGCCTGAAAGATGTCGGTTACGCGCATCAGCATTGCATCCATCCGCCCACGGTAGTAGCCCGCGAGCAGTCCGATAAGACTGCCGAGCGAGCCGGCGACGAGAATGATGAAGAGCGCGGCAAAGATGCTCGTTTTTCCGCCCGCGAGAATGCGCGAGAGGATGTCCCTGCCGTAGTTGTCCGTGCCGAGGAGATGCTCTGCAGACGGTGCCTTTAGGATTAGCTGCGGATCGGTCACATACGGGTCATAGGGGGCAAGCTGCGCGGAGAAGAGGCTTACGATGAGGATAAGTGCCGCGAGGAGCGCGAATGTGCGAAAGAGGAACGGCGTTTGCAGAAAGAAGTTCATCATTTAGAGATCCTTGATTTTCGGATTGAAATAACGATAGGAGAGGTCGGCGATGAGATTTACAAGGAAGAATGCGAGTGCCATCCAGACGACAACCGCCTGAATGACGGGATAGTCGCGATTCCCGATTGCCCCCATGATGAGGCTGCCGATGCCAGGCCAGTTAAAGATGGTCTCAATAATCACCGTGCCGCCGAGGAGCGAACCGATGGAGATGCCCGTGAGCGTGATGACAATGACCATGATATTCTTCAGGACATTGCGGGCGAGGATCACGCGCTCCGTGATGCCGCGTGCGCGCAGCCCGATCACATAGTCCTTTGCCAGTTCGTCGAGTGCCGCTGCACGAATCTGACGGATGTAGCGTGAGGACATGACGAGTCCAAGCGTCAGCGCGGGCAGGATCATGCCGATCGGCTTCGTCGTTGCGAGCACGGGAATCCATCCGAGCCGATAGGAAAAGATAAACATGAGGACAATCCCGATGATAAAGCCGGGCGTTGCATTCAGGACGAATGTGAGAAAGCGAACGACATAGTCCATGCGGCTGTTGCGGCACGCGGCGATGGCGATGCCGAGCGGCAGGGAGATGAGGAGTGTGAGCCCCATCGCCGTACCCGCCATACGGAGCGTGTAGGGGAGTGCCTTCCAAAACGTTGCAGCGACAGGCAGATCGGTGATATAGGATTTGCCCATATCGCCCTGGAGGAAATGGATGAGCCAGTGTCCGTACTGCACGAGAAAGGGCTGATCGAGACCCATTTCCGCACGCATCCGCTCCACGAGCTGCGGATCGGCGGCGATGCCGCCCGCCGAGAGCCGGATGCCGACGGGATCGCCGGGGGCGATGTAGATGAGTCCAAAGGAAAGCAGGGTGATACCAAAAAAGACGGGGATGAATTGCAGACATCGCCCGAGGATGGTCTTGTATGTCATAGGTGCTCCATTATATTGTAGGTTTTTGTGGTGGACGATTGTTTTTTATCATTTATCTGGCAGACAATGGTTCTTAGTATATCGCCCATGGAAGAAGATTGTCAACCGAAGCGTAAAGATATGAATATGCGTGAATTTATCGGCGTTTTTTCAAGTATTTGACACACGTCGCCCCTTTTGTCTATAATGAAGCTCACACGGTGCAAATAGACTGCGGTGCTGTGCCGCATGGGAGGGCTTACGGATGAAGATTTTGGCTGCGGATGGGATTTCGCCCGAGGGGATCGGGCTGCTAGCGGAGTATGAGGTCGATGTGCGAGACAAGATTTCGCACGAGGAACTCGTGGAGATCATCGGTGACTACGATGCGCTCATGGTGCGCTCCGCGTCGAAGGTGTCGGCGGATGTGCTCGCGCGCGCCGATAAACTCAAGATCATCGGACGCGCAGGTGTCGGCGTGGACAACATCGACGTAAAGGCGGCGACGGAGCGCGGTATCATTGTCATCAACTCGCCGGGCGGCAATACAATCGCCGCGACGGAGCACACGATGGCGATGATGCTCTCGCTCGCACGCAAGATTCCTGCGGCGGATGCGACGATGCACGCGGGGGCGTGGGATCGCAAGTCGTTCGTCGGTGTGGAGCTGCGCGGCAAGACCCTTGGCGTGATCGGCATGGGGCGCATCGGCAGCGGCGTTGCAAAGCGTGCGCTCGCCTTCGATATGAACATCATTGCGTATGACCCGTACATCAATGAGGAGCGTGCAAAGGCACTCGGTGTGACCGTCGGGACGCTCGACGACATCTTTGCGGCGGCAGACTTTATCACAGTACATATGCCGCTGACGAAGGAGACGCGCGGCATGATCTCGATGCCGGAGCTGCGTAAGATGAAGAAAGGCGTGCGTCTCGTCAACTGCGCGCGCGGCGGCATTATCAACGAAAGTGATTTGGCGGCGGCGGTCAAGGATGGGATCGTCGCGGGAGCGGCAATCGATGTGTTCGAGAGCGAGCCGCTTGCGGAGGATCATCCGCTGCGCGGCGTTCCGGGCATCGTGCTCACGCCGCATCTCGGCGCGTCCACGGTGGAGGCACAGATCGGTGTGTCTGTCGATGTCGCGGAGGGCATTCGTGCGGCTCTGCGCGGCGAACCCGTGACGGCGGCGGTCAACATGGCTCCTGTTTCGAAGGAAGTCATGCGCGTCATTCGCCCCTACATCACACTCGCGGAGCAGCTCGGCTGCACCGTTTGCTCGCTCGCGGAAGGGCCCATCTCTCATGTGGAGGTTGTCTACAACGGTGAGATCACGGAGGTCAACACGAGCTTTCTCACGACGGCACTCCTCAAGGGGATGCTCAATCCCATCCTTGAGAGCGAGATCAACTACGTCAATGCGCCGAGTGTTGCGAAGTCGCGCGGCATCAAGGTGACGGAGATCAAGGAAAAGGAAACCTCGCACTATTCGACGCTCATCACCGTGCGTGTCACGACGGCGGCGGGGACGGCAGAAGCGGGCACAGCAGAGGTGCAGGGCACGCTCTTCGGTACGGAGGGGCGCATTGTACGGATCAACGGCTTCCGTGTGGACATCGACCCGCACGAACGCCTCCTCATCTGCCCGCACATCAACCGCCCAGGTGTCATCGGCACGGTCGGCTCCATCATGGGCGAGGCGGGCATCAACATCTCGTCCATGCAGGTCGGCAAGTCGAAGCGCGAGGGTATGAGCATCATGGCACTCACGATTGACCACGACATCCCCGATGATACGCTTGCGCGTGTGCTTGCGATCGACGGCATCTTCGATGCAAAATTTGTCAACTTTGAGACAATATAACACGAGATCCCTGTGCCAGCTCCACGCGATCACTTGTGTAACGAGTCGTTCGCGTGGGGCTCACATCATGTTTGCAGAGATCGTTGAAAATGTTTCAGCCTATTTCCATAATTATTTTGTATGATATAGTCAAAAGGACAAAGAATATATCGAACGAAGGAGATATTTGCCTATGAACTCAATCAAGACCACAATGCTCATGGCGCTCCTCATGGGGCTCATGGTTGCCCTCGGCGGCGCGTTCGCGGGTCACACGGGCATGACTGTCATGCTTGTCATCGCGCTCGGCATGAACTTTTTCTCATACTGGTTCTCCGACCGCATGGTGCTCAGCATGTATAACGCGCAGGAGGTTGACCGTCAGAGCGCACCCGAGCTCTACGGGCTCGTGGAGAAACTCGCGGGGCGGGCGGGGCTTCCGATGCCGCGCGTCTACATCATCAACGAGGATGCGCCGAACGCGTTCGCGACGGGACGCAACCCGTCGAACGCGGCGGTTGCTGTCACGACGGGACTGATGCG
>CALJPB010000063.1 GCA_937981305.1 uncultured Selenomonas sp. | reverse complement strand
CGGCGGCATAGCTCAGTTGGCTAGAGCATGCGGTTCATACCCGCAGTGTCCGGAGTTCAAATCTCTGTGCCGCCACCATTTTGAATTTTACCCCCGATTCGGGGGTTCTTTTATGCTTCTTTGAGAAAATGCCGCCGCATACATTGACAGCGTTTTCCAAGTGTGATAAATTGGTAAGAGTGATTTCATAACAAATAACGAGGAGAGTTGATATTCATGCGCAACAACATTACGCTTGAGTGCACGGAGTGCCATAGCCGCAACTATCGCACGAACAAGAACAAGAAGAACAATCCGGATCGTCTGGAGTTCAGCAAGTACTGCAAGTTCTGCCGTAAGCACACGCCGCACAAAGAGACGAAGTAAGCGTCCTCTGTCATGGGAAAAATAGTCAAATTCCTGCGGGAAGTCGTCGCAGAGATGAAGAAGGTCTCGTGGTCGACGCAGCGTGAGCTTGCGACGTACACGGGTGTCGTGGGCATTGCCATCGTCGTTGTCTGTGCGTTGATCTGGATCTGTGACACCATTTTTGCCCGTGTATTTCAGGTCATACTGCACTACTAGACCGGGAGAGGGACATGGCGGATAAGGAAGAACTCTATCTCAGACAGGCAAACCCGCACCGGGCTTGGTATGTCATCCACACCTATTCGGGCTATGAGAACAAAGTCAAGGCGAACCTCGAACGCCTCATGCATTCGGCAAGCATGAGTGAAATGATCTTCAACGTCGTTGTCCCTGTGGAGAACGAGATTGAGATGAAGGACGGCAAGGAAAAGGTCGTTCCGCGCAAGGTGTTCCCGGGCTATGTCCTCGTTGATATGATTGTCGACGAGCGTTCGTGGTACGTTGTGCGCAACACAACGGGGGTCACGGGGTTCGTCGGCTCGGAGAAGCACCCGATCCCGCTCACGGCGGAGGAGGCGGAACGCATCCTCTCGGGGGCTGTCGGCGAGCCGAAACGCCGCACAAAGGTGAACGTCGGGGATACGGTACGCATTGTCTCGGGAGCGTTCGAGGACTATGCGGGTAAGATCGTATCGATCGATTCCTCGGGTCTGCGCGTGCAGGTCGATGTGGAGGGAACACCTCTTGATGTTGAGATGGATCAGGTCGAGCTGATCTGATCTTCTGAAACAGTACACACCGAAAGGAGGTGATGTGTCGATGGCAAAGAAGGTTGCGCGTGTCGTGAAACTGCAGGTTCCTGCGGCGAAGGCGACACCGGCTCCTCCGGTTGGACCTGCGCTTGGTCAGGCGGGCGTGAACATCATGGCGTTCGTCAAGGACTTCAATGAGCGCACGGCGAAGCAGGCGGGGCTCATCATTCCGGTTGAGATCACGGTCTTTGAGGATCGTTCCTTTACCTTTATCACGAAGACCCCTCCGGCAGCAGTTCTGCTGAAGAAGGCGGCGGGCATTGAGAAGGCATCGGGCGAGCCGAACAAGACGAAGGTCGCGAAGCTCCCGCGCTCGAAGGCGCGTGAGATCGCCGAGTCCAAGATGCCGGATCTGAATGCCGCATCGATCGAGGCGGCGACATCCATGATCGAGGGTACTGCCCGCAGCATGGGAATCGTGATCACAGACTGATCTGTGGCACAGTGGAAGGGCGTATGCCCGCTATGACCACGAAGGGAGTTATTCATGGCAAAGTTTGGTAAGAAATACCAAGACGCTGCGAAGCTCATCGAGAGCGGCAAGCTCTACGCTTCGCAGGAGGCGATGGAGCTCGTAAAGAAGACGGCAACCGCCAAATTCGACGAGACCATCGAACTGCACGTGCGCCTCGGTGTCGATCCGAAGTATGCGGATCAGCAGGTGCGCGGCGCACTTGTCCTGCCGAACGGCACGGGCAAGACCCAGCGCGTTCTCGTCTTCGCCAAGGGCGAAAAGGTCGCAGAGGCAGAGGCTGCCGGTGCGGACTTCGTCGGCTCGGATGAGATCGTGCAGAAGATCCAGGGCGGCTGGCTCGACTTCGATGTCGCCGTCGCAACGCCCGACATGATGGGTACGGTCGGTCGTCTCGGTAAGGTGCTTGGTCCCCGCGGACTCATGCCGAACCCGAAGCTCGGCACGGTCACGATGGATCTCAAGAAGGCGATTGGCGAGATCAAGGCAGGACAGGTGGAGTACCGCACGGACAAGGCGGGCAACATCCATGTCCCCATCGGCAAGGCGTCGTTCGACGCGGACAAGCTCCGCGAGAACTATCAGGCAGTCATCGACACGCTCATCCGCGTGAAGCCGGCGGCGGCAAAGGGGCAGTACATCCGCTCCATCACCGTTGTGGCGACGATGGGTCCTGCCGTCCCCGTTGCGCTCAGCTAAGAAGCTAAGAGCGTACGGAATTTCCCCGGGCTGTAGACAGCAGGTTTGCGCAAGCATCTAACGACGTAGTCGCCTGCCGAGGCCGGACGTGAATTTGAACATTCATCTCCGGCAGTAGAGCAGCCGGAGATTTTTCATTCGAAAGAATAAGGGCCGTCCGGATTGGTACGGATTTTTGTTCGAGCAACGAGGAACACCGGACGCGCAGTTAAGTTCTGCGTGGAGGATGTTCCAACGCGGCGAGAACGGAAGGACGTGCCGAGATGAACGGCGACAAGAAGGGAGGGAAATGATTACATGGCAGATCATAAGAAAGAAGTCATCGTCGAGAAGCTGAAAGAGCAGCTCTCCTCGGCGAAAGGCTCGGTATTCACAACCTATAGCGGTCTGACGGTTGCACAGGACACGGAGCTGCGCCGCGAGTTGCGTGCCGCAGGTGTCACCTACCACGTCGTGAAGAACACGATGCTGCGCCGTGCAGCAGATGCGCTCGGCCTCGAAGGTCTTGACCCCCATCTCGAGGGTACGACGGCATTTGCATTCTCGGCAGAGGATGCGGTCGCTCCGGCGAAGGTCATTTGTGACTACATCAAGAAGAACAAGCTTGACGATAAGGGCGTTCTGTCCGTCAAGGTCGGTACGGTCGAGGGCAAGGTGATCGAGGCAAACGAGGTGCAGGCACTCGCATCGCTCCCGTCGCGCGAGCAGCTTATCGCAAAGCTCATGGGCAGCATGAATGCGCCGATCTCGAATACGGTGAACGTGCTCCAGGGCGTTATCCGCAATGCCGTCTATGTGCTTGATGCAATTCGCGCACAGAAGGCATCCGCATAAAAAAATATTCAAAGAGAAATTTCATTATTTTGGAGGTATATCATGAACAAGGATCAGATTCTGGAAGCCATTGAGAACATGACTGTTCTTGAACTTTCCGAGCTCGTCAAGGCGATGGAGGAGAAGTTCGGTGTCAGTGCTGCTGCACCGGTTGCAGTTGCTGCTGTCGGCGGCGCAGCTCCGGCGGCTGCTGAGGAGGAGAAGACGGAGTTCACCGTTGTTCTCGCATCCGCAGGCGACAAGAAGATCAACGTCATCAAGGCTGTCCGTGAGGCGACGGGTCTCGGCCTGAAGGAAGCGAAGGAGCTCGTTGACGGCGCACCGAAGCCGGTCAAGGAGAACATCGGCAAGGCTGAGGCTGAGGAGCTCAAGAAGAAGCTCGAAGAGGCAGGCGCAACGGTTGAGCTGAAGTAATTCCGGCAAAACTGAGTTTGAGAAACCGCTTTCCCATGCGGGGAGGCGGTTTTTGTTTACTCTAAATGAGGAAACGTCCGAGTACATTAGAATTGTGGAAACCATGTAAAAGGAACGGATGAATCTAGGAATAAAGTCTCATATATGTTAAGATGAAGCCAAAAATAAACGATAATAGCATTGAGATAATAGTAAAGGATGTGTGGAGGCTCAAATGCGGATGAAACAACATAAGCCGGGGAAGAGAGCGGGCGTGCAGCGTGTCGGCAGACATACGATGCGCTTCTTGCTTGTTTCCTGTATTGCGTTTTCTGCGTGTGCGCCCCTTGCGTCTGCGGTGGAACGACCGGACGGAGAGAAAAGCATTCGTGTCATGCGCTATACGTTCTCGGGGGAAAACCCCGTGACGGCGGAGGAGCTTGCGGATGTGCTTGCACCGCATCGGCATCAGGATGCGACGCTCGCGGAGCTCGAGGCACAGGCGGAGGAGATTACGAAGTATCTGCGTTCGAAGGGGTATTTTGTGGCGTTTGCCTACCTTGCCCCGCAGAGTTTCAAGGATGGCGTTGTCGATTTCACGATTGTGCCGGGGCGTTACGACCGGATCATTGTGAACAACGATTCCTATCTCAAGGAGGAAGCGATCCGACGGGAGATCGGTATTTCTTCCGGTGAGCTTGTGAAAAAAAATACGCTCAATCGTGGTGTCTGGCTGACAAATGATCTTTCACGCGTGGAGGCAAACACGCAGCTGAAGGCGGGCAGCCGGCAGGGAACGACGGATCTTGTCGTCCATGTCAAGAATAAGGGGCACCGTACGTGGGGCTATGTCGGTGTTGACAACGGCGGCTACCGCTATACGGGACGCTATCAGTACAGTGCATTCGTCAACTATGCCAGCCCTGCGCACGAGGGGGATCTCCTCTCGGTGGGCGGCGTTCTGTCGAACGGCGGTATGTGGTCGGGCTCTGCCTCTTACTCAACACCGATCGTGAGGCAGGGCGAGCGTGTCGGTGTGAGTTATGCCCAGTCGCACTACACCCTTGGCGGTGCGTTCTCGGCACTTGACTACACGGGGACGGCACAG
>CALJPB010000062.1 GCA_937981305.1 uncultured Selenomonas sp. | reverse complement strand
GCGAATGTCATCTATGGGCGTGACAAGGGCATTCACGTCTCGGGGCACGGCAGCCGCGAGGAACTCAAGCTCATGCACAATCTCGTGCGTCCGAAGTTCTTTATGCCCGTGCACGGCGAATACCATCACCTCGTGCAGCACGCAAGCCTTGCACGCGAACTCGGTATGCCGAAGGAAAATATCTTCATCAGTGAGAACGGACAGATTCTCGAGTTCACGAAGGAGAAGGGACAGGTTGTCGGACGCGTGCAGTCCGGCATGGTCATGGTCGATGGTCTCGGTGTCGGCGATGTGGGCAATATCGTCCTGCGTGACCGCCGTCAGCTCTCTCAGGACGGTATCCTTATCATTGTCGTAACTATGGATCGTCAAAATAACCGTGTGGTTTCGGGACCCGATATCGTCTCGCGCGGCTTTGTCTATGTGCGTGAGTCTGAGGCTCTGATGGACGAGGCGCGTGCACGCGTTCAGCAGGCACTTGATCGTTGTGAGGACGAGAACGTGCGCGAATGGTCGGCAATCAAGTCGAATGTGCGTGATGCACTCAGTCGCTACCTCTTCGATAAGACGCGCCGCCGCCCGATGATTCTGCCCATTATTATGGAAGTCTGAACACAGTGCAATGCCTTCAAAGTCGCCCCTTTGCGGGCGGCTTTTCTATTTGTAAAAAGTTCGGAAAAAATGTGACCTTGTGTATCTTGCAGGCAATCAGAAAAAGAGGTAGAATGTATTCAGTATAATGATGTATTAATTGGGGCGAGGAGGAATTTTATGACAGCAGCTGAACAGAAAGAGCTCCGCCTTTTCGCGGTAAAGGTGCGTGAGGGGATTTTGCGCGGCACACATGCCGCAAAGAGCGGACATCCGGGTGGATCACTTTCATCGACGGAGTATTTTACCTATCTCTACAATAAGGAGATCCGAGTTGATCCAAAGAATCCGCACGATCCGAATCGTGACCGTTTCGTTCTCTCGAAGGGGCATGTTGCTCCTGGCCTCTATGCAACACTCGCAAATCGTGGATTCTTCCCTGTGGACGAACTCCTGACACTGCGTCATATTGGCTCTCGCCTCCAGGGACATCCGAATATGAACCTTACGCCGGGCGTGGATATGTCTACGGGCTCGCTCGGGCAGGGCATTTCGACGGCGGCGGGCATGGCAAAGGGCGCCAAGTATCTCGGCAAGGACATCAATGTCTACACGCTGCTCGGCGACGGTGAGCTTGCCGAGGGGCAGGTCTGGGAGGCGCTCATGTTCTCGGCGCACTACAAGCTGGATAACCTCTGCATCGCAGTGGATGTCAACGGCCTCCAGATCGACGGCGCAACAGCAGATGTCATGAATACAGCACCGATCGACGCGAAGTTTGAGGCGTTCGGCTGTGCTGTCATCTCGATTGACGGACATGACTTCGCGGCACTCGAAGAGGCATTTAAGACATTCCATGCGAATAAGGGCACGGGAAAGCCGACCGTGATTCTGATGAAGACGGTCAAGGGCAAGAATATCTCCTTTATGGAAAACAACGCGGGCTGGCATGGCAAGGCACCCAATGATGACGAACTCGCACGAGGCCTTGAGGAACTGGCTGCGATTCGCAAGCAGATTGAGGAGGCATGAGCATGGCAGACGTAAAGAAAATTGCAACACGGGACAGCTACGGAAATGCACTGGTAGAACTGGGGAAAACACACGAGAATGTCGTTGTGCTCGATGCCGATCTTGCGGGTGCCACGAAGAGCGGGACGTTCAGAAAGGCGTTCCCCGACCGCCATTTTAACTGCGGCATTGCAGAGTGCAACATGGTTGGTGTCGGTGCAGGGCTCTCGACGATGGGGCTTGTTCCATTTGTCTCCACCTTTGCTATGTTTGCAGCGGGACGTGCCTACGAGCAGGTGCGCAATACGATTGGGTATCCGCATCTGAACGTGAAGATCTGTGCGACCCACGGCGGTATCTCCGTCGGTGAAGACGGGGCATCACATCAGTGCTGCGAGGACTTCGCCCTCATGCGTACGATCCCGGGCATGACGGTCATGTGTCCCTCGGATGATGTCGAGGCACGCAAGATGGTACACGCAGCATTTGAGATGGAAGGCCCCGTATACATCCGTTTTGGGCGTGCTGCAACGCCTGTGTATCACGATGAGGCATTCACGTTCGAGATCGGCAAGGGCGAAGTCCTGCAGGATGGGACGGATGTTGCCATCATTGCTACAGGGATTCTCGTACCGGAGGCGATCGAGGCGGGAAAGCGTCTTACTGCTGAGGGAATCAAGGCGCGTATCATCAATATGGCGACAATCAAGCCGCTCGATGAGGAGTTGGTGATCCGCGCAGCGAAGGAATGCGGCAGAATTGTGACCGTCGAGGAGCACAATATTCTTGG
>CALJPB010000061.1 GCA_937981305.1 uncultured Selenomonas sp. | reverse complement strand
TCTCTGTATTACTCTGTTTAGAGGCACTTCATGAATTCTTTTCTGATCGGACTTCAATTTCTCACGCGCATTCATCTCGTCAAACAGACCGTGTGGACGGCGGAGGATTTCGGGCGCAGTACGCGCTTCTTTCCGCTCGTCGGGCTTGTGCTCGGCATCTGCTATGCGCTTGCCGCGTGGCTGCTGCTCTATGCGCTCGGAATGCGGTCGCTGACCGTCGCACTCCTGCTCATCCTGCCGCTCCTCCTGACGGGCGGTCTGCACGCGGACGGCTTCATGGATACGGCGGACGGCGTCTTCTCGGGGCGGGAGCGAGCACGCAAGCTCGAGATCATGAAGGACAGCCGCGTCGGGGCATTCGGCGTCGTGTCGTTCGTCATGCTCATGTTCGTCCAGTTCGCCCTGCTCTCCGATATGGAGCCCCTGCTCCTCGTACCTGCGCTCTTTGTCATGCCGATCATCGGCAGACTCGCGATGGTGCTCGCCGTTGCGTGCTTTCCCTATGCGCGTGAGGACGGCATGGGCAAGACGTTTGCGGATATGGCGGATTGCTGCACCGTTGTGATCGCCGCGCTGACAACGATAGTCCTCGTCCTGCCGTGGGGCGTGCTCGCCACAGCTGCACTCGTACTTGGCACGCTCTTTGCGCTCCTGTTCTGCCGTATGATGACCAATATCCTCGGCGGGGTTACGGGCGATGTCTACGGGGCGGCGACCGTGCTCACGGAGACTCTTGTACTCGTGGTATTTTCACTTGCGTCATCATATCCGATTGTTTGGAGGATTTTATGGAAATAATTGCAAAAGCGCCCGCCTCCTGCGGCGAACTCGTGGAAGGCGTCCTCGACGGGACGCCGTTTCTTGTGACCGCGCCCATCAGCATGTATGCCGTGGCGACGGCCTCGGATCAGTTCACGGGCGTGCATGGGCTTGGGGAAAAAGCGGAGGAGGCTCTGCGGCGGACGCTTTCCCATATCGGCAAGGACTCTCTCCCGTTTGGCATACGGCTCGATTCCGAGATTCCGCAGGGTAAGGGCATGGCATCCTCGAGTGCCGATATTGCGGCTGTCTCTTATGCGTCGGCGCGCGCCTTCGGGCGGGAGCTCACAGGGCGCGAGATCATGGACATTGCAATCGCGATTGAGCCGAGCGACGGCATTGCCTTTGCGGGGCTTTCCCATGTCAGCCATACGACGGGGGAACTCTTTGGCCAGTATGGCAATGTCCCGCTCCTTTCCATTTCGATCTTCGATGTGGGAGGAACGGTTGACACGATTGCATATTATAAGAGTAAGGGAAATCGAGGGAATCAAGATGCAGCATATCGGCAGCTTCTTGATATGGTGGATCAGGCGTTTCGTGCGGAAGGTCATCGAAAGGAAATGCTGCTGGGGCAGGTCGCGACAGGAAGTGCACGTCTCAATCAGGAGCATTTGGAAAAGCCTCATTTGGAGGAGTTCATTGTTTTTGCCCAGCATTGGGGGGCACTCGGAACGCTTGTCGCACACAGCGGAACCGTGGTCGGTGTCCTCTGGGCGTCGGATCTACAGGAGCAGGATGTCGCGAACAAGACACAGATACTTGCCGCAGAGTTTGATGGACGTTACCGTTATATGCAGACGGTGCGCCTGATTTCCGGTGGTGTTGTCTGCGAGATTCGACCATAATTATAGAAAGGGGAGGAAGATGACAGAGATCATCATCATCCGACATGGGGAGACGGAGTGGAATCAAACAGGACGCTTTCAGGGACACTCAGATGTGCCGCTCTCGGAGACGGGACGTGCACAGGCAGAGGCACTTGGACGAAATCTCGCACTCGATCATGTGGATGCCATCTATGCAAGTGATCTCACACGTGCGTTGGAAACGGCGGCACCGCTTGCAGCTCGTTTTGGTCTGGCGGTTACGCCCGACCCGCTGCTGCGTGAGCTGAATTTTGGTGCGTGGGAGGGGCGGAGCTTCAGCGATGTGAATGCAGAAAATCCGGATGCGATGATACAGTTCTACAACGATCCCGAGCGTGCTGCTATTCCGCACAGTGAGCCCTTTCCGGACTTTCAAAGGCGCGTGGCGGGGCGCGTTCGTGCGATTGCAGAACTGCATCGCGGTAAATGCATTGTCATCGTCTCACATGGAGCATCCATCCGTATCCTGCTCGCCGATATTCTCGCCATGCCGATTCGATCGATATGGCATATATCCCAGCTCAACACGGCAGTCAACAAGATTCGTTTTGAGGACGATGGCTTTGCTGTTGTGACATTGATGAACGATACGTCTCATCTGTACGGAGACAAGCGATGAATCTCCTCGTTGTCGGGCTTGGCGGTGCGGTCGGTGCTGTTTGCCGTTATCTTCTCGGCCAGGCTATCCCGAAATTGGACAGCGGATTTCCGCTCGGCACGTTCGCAGTCAATCTGATTGGGTGCTTTATCATTGGACTGGTCGTCGGCTTTGCCGGAAAACATAGCAGTCTGGATTCACGTCTTGTTCTTTTTTTGCAGACAGGTGTCTGCGGAGGATTTACGACGTTCTCCACCTTTTCTCTGGAATCTTTGACACTTCTTGAAGATGGGCATATGGTCATCGGTATTTTCTATATTATTATGAGTGTAATGGTCGGCCTTTTTGCTCTTATCGCGGCACGAAACTTTGGAAGTGGATGGCAGATGTAAAAAAAATAAATTTTATTTGCGTGGGAAGGATTCGCGTGTTATACTGTTCTAC
>CALJPB010000060.1 GCA_937981305.1 uncultured Selenomonas sp. | reverse complement strand
GTCCGGAGATGTGGTCATTCAGCTTGCCCAGGAGGCACTCATGATTGTCCTTCTGGTCTCTGCTCCCATGCTGGGACTTGGACTGATTGTGGGACTTCTGGTAGCCGTTTTTCAGGCTACCACCTCGATTCAGGAGCAGACGCTTGCGTTTATCCCCAAAATCATTGCCGTCTTTGTTGCCATCCTGATCTTTGGCCCGTGGATGCTGCGCATTATGGTCGAATACGTGACCAATGTGTTTGTCAATCTGCCGCTGTATCTGCGCTGAAAGGGGTTCGGCGCATGGATTTGTATGAACTCCTGCAAGGGCATATCGCCGTGTTTCTGCTTGCGCTTACACGCATCAGCGGGATCTTTCTGGTGTCTCCGTTTTTCGGAAGCATGAACATCCCTGCGTATTTTCGCGTGGGGCTTGCTCTTGCGATGACGGTTGTGCTCTTTCCTGTGATTGACATACCAGGGACACCTGCAGCACCGGAGACGATCATCATGTTCGCTGCTGCTGCAGTCGGTGAGCTCTTCATCGGTTGGCTGATCGGCTTTGTGGCGTATATTTCCTTTGCCGCCATTACAATGGCGGGCAAGGTCATGGATATGCAGGTAGGATTTGCCATCGTCAATGTTGTCGATCCGACTTCCGGTCAGCAGATACCGCTCATCGGAAGTTTTCTTTATAATTTGGCGATTATTGTTCTGCTTGTCACAAATGGTCACCATATGATCATTGCCGCCCTCGTGGAGAGTTTTCGCGCTGTTCCGCCGGCAGGTCTGGAGCCGAATCTTTCGATGGCGCTTCTCATTGCGAATTTCACCAATGGGATCTTTCTGACGGGGATGAAGATCGCCATGCCGATCACGTTTGCGCTGCTGCTCACAAATGTAGGGCTTGGTATCCTTGCGCGTACGATGCCGCAGATGAACATCTTTGTTGTCGGCATCCCCATGCAGCTGATGATCGGCATCACAGTTCTGTCGATGATTATCCCGTTTTATGTCCTGTTTTTGGATGTGCTCTTTCATGAAATGTATGGAAATATATCGCTTGCGATCCGCGCTCTCCAATAGAGCGCCGTTCGTCTTTGACCTCCAGCGTTTCGCGGGCGGGGAGAAGACGGAAGAACCGACCGCGAAAAAACGCGCTGATGCACGCAAGAAAGGACAGGTCGGACGCAGTCAGGAGATTAACAGTGCGTTCGTTCTGCTGGTTGGCTTCTTTGGGCTGAAACTCCTGTGGGACTCGATCTATTTTTCCATTGCATCCTATACCACGTATGTTTTCAGCAATTTAAATCAGACGATCGATACGGAGAATATTCTTCGCATCTTTATCGGTATCGTCATTGTGCTTGCAAAGACCGCATTTCCCATCATGATCTTCATCATGCTGATTGGACTTGCGGTCAACTTCTTCCAAGTGGGGCTGAACTTTAACACGGAGTCTATTGAGTTCAAGTTGGACAAGCTGAATCCGATCAACGGATTCGGGCGCATTTTCTCAAAGCGCTCCCTGGTGGAACTGGTGAAGTCCTTCTTCAAAATCATTGTCATCGGATTCTTCCTCTATCGATTTATCCATGAGCAAATTCTTGCGATGCCGCAGTTTATGTTCTTTGACCTAACGACAAGCCTGGCACTCGTGGCGGAAATCATATTTCAGATGGCGTTCATTGTTATCGGGGTCATTACGATCATGGCGTTCATGGACTATGGCTACCAGAAATGGCAGACGACACAGGATCTGAAGATGACCAAGCAGGAAGTCAAGGATGAAATGAAGCAGACGGAGGGCGATCCGCAGATCAAGGGAAAGATTCGTCAAAAGCAGAGGCAGATGGCGATGGCACGCATGATGAAGGAAGTTCCCAAGGCAGATGTCATCATCACGAACCCGACCCACTATGCAGTTGCGCTCTCCTATGAGCAGGGGATGATTGCACCGACGGTCATTGCCAAGGGGCAGGATCTTGTTGCACAGCGCATCAAGGAGATCGGGCGAGAGGCGCGTGTGCCGATTGTGGAGAATAAGCCGCTTGCGCGGGCACTCTTTTCTGCCGTTGAGATTGGCGGCAGCGTGCCGCAGGAACTCTACCAAGCGGTCGCCGAGGTGCTCGCCTACGTCTATCGCTTGAAACACGGACGGCGTGGTGCATGATGTCCGCAGCCCATTGTATCAGGCAGCTCGAAAATTTCTCGATCCATGACGAAAGTCTTGTTTAATATTTGACGTACCTGCATTATTTGATATAATATTTAGTGGGGGCGAAACGGTATTCGTCCTCCGAAGGGGAACGAGGGAGTGAGTGAGCGTATGGCAGCACCGCAGACAAGCAGTGTAAATCCTCTTGCATCCGGCAATCTCATACAACGATACAGTGACGTTCTGATCGCCGTTGCCATCGTGACAATCGTCATTATGATGATTATCCCGTTGCCGACGATTGTACTTGACATATTAATCTGTCTGAATATTACAATTGCGTTGCTTGTTGTGATGTCGGCGATTTACAATGTGGAGGCTTTGGATCTATCGGTCTTTCCTTCACTACTGCTCATAACGACGCTGTTTCGGCTGGCACTGAATATTTCATCGACGCGTCTCATCCTCCTTAACGGCTATGCCGGCGAGGTAATTACCGCGTTCGGCAACTTTGTTGTCGGCGGCAATGCGGTGGTCGGATTCATCGTGTTCGTCATCCTCGTCATTGTCAACTTCATCGTTATCACGAAGGGCTCGGAGCGCGTGGCGGAGGTCTCGGCTCGCTTTACCCTCGACGCGATGCCCGGCAAGCAGATGGCGATCGATGCGGATCTCAATCAGGGAGCAATCACGGATGCGGAGGCAAAGCGCCGCCGCGAGAAGGTACAGCGTGAGTCGGACTTCTTCGGGGCGATGGATGGTGCATCGAAATTTGTCAAGGGCGATGCAATTGCCGCGATTGTCATCATGATGATCAACATCGGTGGCGGTTTTGTCATTGGTATGCTGCAGCGTGATATGGATGCG
>CALJPB010000059.1 GCA_937981305.1 uncultured Selenomonas sp. | reverse complement strand
ACCGATTCCGAGGAACACAACAAGGCCGAGCAAGTTGACGAAGAAAAACATACGACCCCCCCATAGGAATTTATGCTTAGTACCGAACGACCTTGTCTTTCTCCACACGGGCATAGACGAGCGGACGGACGGGCGGCTCCTCTGTGCCGATGGTAATCGCCGCGCGGTAGAGCTGCGCCGCGCTGTCGCCGCGCTGTGCGCTGTCCGTGTAGAGCGTTGCGATGACATCGTCTGCCTTCACTGCGTCGCCATATTTCTTGTGCAGGATGAGACCGGCGGCGAAATCAATCGGACTGTCCTTCGTCTCGCGCCCCGCACCGAGCACGACGCTCACCGCGCCGATTTTCTCCGCATCCATGGACGTGATGTAGCCGTCCGCATTCGCACGGATCTGCACCTGCACGGCCGCCTGCGGGAATTTCGAGGCGTCGCGCAGGACAGCATCGTCACCGCCCTGCCGCCGCACCATCGTACAGAATGTCTCGAACGCCGACCCGTCAGCAATCGACTGCTCCGCCATGCGGCGGCACTCCTCAATCGTGCCCTTGCCGACGAGGTAGAGCATATTCTCCGCGAGTTGGAGCGACACCTCCGTCAGGTCATGCGGCCCCTTGCCGCGCAGCACGTCCATCGACTCCGCGACCTCGATGCTGTTGCCGATGCCGAGCCCCAGCGGCGTGTCCATGTCGGTAATCAGCGCGACGGTGCGCCGCCCTGCGCCCTCGCCGATGGCGACCATCGTCTGCGCAAGCGCGATGGCATCGTCGAGCGTCTTCATGAACGCGCCCGAGCCCGTCTTGACATCGAGGAGGATGCAGTCCGAGCCGGCGGCGAGCTTCTTGCTCATGATCGAGGACGCGATCAGCGGGATCGCGTCGACCGTCGCCGTCACGTCGCGCAGCGCGTAGAGTTTCTTGTCCGCCGGCGCGAGGTTGCCCGACTGCCCGATGACGGACACGCCGCACTCGTTCACGATGGAGAAGAATTTTTCCCGCGAAATCGCCGTCTCATAGCCGGGGATGGCCTCCAGTTTGTCCACGGTACCGCCCGTGTGGCCGAGACCGCGGCCGCTCATCTTCGCGACGCGCCCACCGCAGGCGGCGACAATCGGGGCGCAGATGAGCGTCGTCTTGTCGCCGACGCCGCCGGTGGAGTGCTTGTCCACCTTTTTGCCGGCAATCGCCGAGAGGTCGACGCGGTCGCCCGAGTCCGCCATTGCAATCGTCAGCTCCGTCGTCTCCTGTGCCGTCATGCCGCTGAACCAGATCGCCATCAGCATGGCGGACATCTGGTAGTCGGGAATCTCGCCCGCGACATAGCCTTCGACCATCCAGCGCAGCTCCTCGGCAGTGAGCGCGCCGCCGTGCTTTTTCTTCGTAATCAGGTCATACATGCGCATGGGTACGTCCTCCTCAGTGCGCAAGAATGCGCGGCAGCAGGCTCTCGCCCTTCGTCGTCAGCCCCGCACCGAACATATCTGCCACCGTCGCGCCGATCATGGCGAAGGTCGGGTACGTCCCGAGGTTGACCCCTTTACAGATCGGTGCGCCGTAGACGAGGAGCGGCACGTACTCACGCGTGTGATCTGTGCCGGGTGCGCCGGGGTCGCAGCCGTGGTCGGCCGTAATCATCAGCACGTCGTCCTCACGCATACGCTCCATGAATGTGCCGAGCTGCACGTCGAACTCCGTTGTCGCGCGCGCATAGCCTGCGATGTCGCGCCTGTGTCCATACGTCATGTCGAAATCGACGAGGTTGACAAAGCACAGCCCCGTGAAGTCCTCCTGCTGAATGCGCAGTGTCTTTTCCATACCGTCGGCGTTGTTCTCGTTGACCCCCGTGCTGCGCGTGACGCCGCGCCCCGCAAAGATGTCGCTGATCTTGCCGACGGCGATGACCTCATGCCCCTGCCGCACGAGCGCGTCCATCATCGTATCGCCCGTCGGGTCGAGGGAGAAGTCGTGACGATGTGCTGTGCGCTCGTAGTTCGGATAGCTGCCGACGTATGGCCGTGCAATGATGCGCCCAACGCCGTGCTCGCCCTGCATGATCTCGCGTGCCGCACGGCAGTAGTCATAGAGACGCTCGACGGGGACATCGGCCTCGTTTGCCGCGATCTGCAGCACGCTGTCCGCCGACGTGTAGACGATGAGCCCGCCCGTCTCCTCCTGCTCGCGCCCGTAGTCGTGGATGACCTGCGTGCCGGAGTAGGGCTTGTTGCAGAGGATTTTCTTCCCGTCGCACGCCGCCGAGAGCCGCTCGAGGATCTCCGTCGGGAATCCGTTCGGATACGTCGGCATGGGCTGCTCGGAGACAATGCCTGCGATCTCCCAGTGTCCGATCGTCGTGTCCTTGCCGCGCGAGAGCTCCCGCAGCCGTGCAAAAGTACCGATGGGGCTGTCTGCGGGCGTACCGCAGCCGATGCCGTCGATGTTAAAGAGGCCGAGCTTCGTGAGGTTCGGCGCGTGCAGCTCCGGCGATGTCGTCAGCGATGCGAGCGTGTTGCAGCGCCCGTCGCCGAAATCCGCTGCATCCGGTGCACACCCGATGCCGAAGCTGTCGAGGACAATCAGAAATACGCGTTTGATACTAGCCATTGCTATCTCCTCCTATGATTAGGCGATCGACGCCTCCAGTGCAATCTCGATCATCTCGCTGAACGATGTCTGACGCTCCTCTGCCGTGGAGGGCGGTTCGTCGCTGACGAGGTGGTCGCTGACGGTAAAGAGTGCGAGCGCGCGCACGCCGAACTTCGCCGCGATGAGGTAGAGTGCCGCCGCCTCCATCTCCAGACCGAGGACGCCGTAGCTCGCGAGCTTTTGAATGTCGAGTTCGTCATCGTAGAAGCGATCCTGCGACATCACGTTTCCGACGCGCACGGCGATGCCTTTGTCGACGGCGGCCTGATATGCGGAGCGCAGCAGATCAAAGTTCGCGACCGGTGCAAAGTTGACCGCAGAACCGAAGATGTTGCGCGGCATGGAGGAGTCGGTCGTCGTCGCCTGCGCGATGAGGACGTCGCGGATGTGGATGTCCTTGTGGCATGCGCCGCAGCTGCCGATGCGGATCAGCGTCTTGCAGCCGTACTCGCGGATGAGCTCGTTGACGTAGATGGAGATGGACGGCATCCCCATGCCCGTTCCCTGCACGGAGATGGGATGCCCCTTGTACGTGCCGGTGTAGCCGAGGATGTTGCGAATGTTCGTGTACTCTTTCGCACCCTCGAGGAAGTTCTCGGCGATGTACTTGGCGCGGAGCGGGTCACCCGGCAGGAGAATGCGCTCGGCGACTTCGCCCTTTGCAGCTGCAATGTGTGGGGTTGGCATGATGTGTACCTCTCTTTCATAAACTGTGAAGAAAATTTATCGAAAAACCGACATAGCGGTCTATGCCCTATACTCACTGCACCGCCTCAAAGATGAGCTGCAGGAGGAACAGCACGCCGAGAACGTAGGAAAGCGTGCCAAGCTCGCGCCGGCGGCCCGTAAACACTTTCATCATCGGGTGCGCGGCGAAGCCGAACGCCAATCCCGTCGAGATGCTGTTTGTCAGCGGGATGAGCACGATGATGAGGAATGCAGGGAACCACTCTGAGAAATCCTGAAAGTGGATATTTTCGAGCTGCTGCATCATCAGAGCACCTGTGATGATGATGACCGGCGCAACGGCCGCCTGCGGAACGTAGGCGAGCAGCGGGATGAATACGAGCGTGAGCAGGAACAGTGCGCCGCCGACGAGTGCCGTCAGCCCGCTCCGCCCACCCTCTACAATGCCCGCCGCACTCTCTGCGGCACCAACCGTCGGACTCGTCCCGAGCACCGAGGACAGCACCGCTGTCAGCGACGAGGCGCGGAACGCGTTGCGGAACTTCTCCGTATCGGGCAGCAGTCCTTCGAGCAATCCGATGGACTCAAAGACGAGGATCATCGTCATCGAGAATACCGCAAGCCAGAACGAAATTGTCAGCACGGAGGAGAAGTCCTCTGCAAAGAGCAGCGCGCCGTACTCGCCGAGCCGTGTCATATCAATCTCAATCGTATTCGCGTGAACGAGGTCGAACGCATTGGCGATGACCGTCACAATGAGGATGGCGATGAAAAAACCGCCTTTCACCCGCTGCTGGTAGAACAGCAGGCTCAACACGAGACCGAGGAGTGCGAGCTGCGCAGACGGATTTTGCAGATCGCCGAGCGCGAGGATCGAGTTCTCGCCGGCACGAATCAGCTCTGCCTTCTCCAGTCCGATCTCCACGAGGAACAACCCGATGCCTGCCGTCACTGCGTATTTTAGCGATTTCGGCACAGCATCCGCCAGAACCCTGCCCGCACGCGTCACCGCCAACGCGAAGAAGATGAGTGCCGAGACGAGCGAGATGGCAAGTGCCTCCTGCCAACGGAACCCCATGTTCGTCACGACGGTATATGTGAAGAACGCATTGATCCCCATACCGGGGGTCAAGATGATCGGCGCATCCGCCCAGAGTGCCATCAGCAGACATCCGACCGCCGAGGCGAATATCGTCGCGAACACGCTCAGCTCCGCCGGGATTCCGCCGTCTGCAAGAATCAGCGGGTTGACGATAATGATGTACGAGATGGCAAAGAACGATGTCAGTCCTGCCATCACTTCCACGCGCCTGCTCTGCACGTTCTCTGAACTCATACCGCATTCCCCTTTCTTTTTTGATTGTATCAAATGCGCCAAACGAAAAAAAGGACACATGACTTTTCAGCGGACCTTTTTTTCGTTAAAATGAAAAGAAACTGTACTGAGAGGAGAGTCATCATGATTTTGCCGTCGTTCCCTGAGATACCGCCACACCTGCTGCGCGTTGCGCGGCCGCTCACATTCCAGCCCGACGAGATCATCCGCTGCAAGGGGACGCATGCCGACACGGTTTACATCCTCCTCGCGGGGCGCGTGCGCATCATCAACGAGTTCTCAAGCGGTGATCGGTATGTGTTTGCCATCGCCGACCCGCCTACATTCCTCGGCGAGTACGAGGCCCTTGCAGGCACGCCGTACTACGCCGCGACGTGTGAGGCGGAGACGGTGTGCGATCTGCTTGCCGTCAGCATCGAGGCGTTCGCCGCGTGGCTCCAGTGCGACGCCGGAGCAGCATTTGCCGTCGCCTGTATGATCGCGCGAAAATCTTGGCCTGTTTCGGATGAATACGGTCAGATCAAATACATGACGGTTCAATCGCGCCTCCTCGCCTACCTGCGAAAGAAACTGCCCGCATGCGATGCCGCCGTGCGATTTCCCATGCGCCGACAGGACATTGCCGATGCCATCGGCACGAGCCTAAAGACGGTCAACCGCAGCGTTGACCGCCTCCGTGCAGAGGGACTCCTCTCCCTCGATCGCGGCAAGCTCGCCCTTACCCCTGAGCAATGCGCTAAAATACGGGCGATGAATACGTGAAAAAACGTGAGAATGATCTGTGCTTCCTCGATGCGAAATAGAAAACAGCCCATCCATACGGGTGAGCTGTTCCTTCACAGAAATTCACATTATTGGTGTTGGTTGGCACATACGTACATTTGATATGTCATGTGTACACGACCATCAAATACAAAAGCGTGCTATAATTATATTCTGCTCATAGGGGGTAAATGAATGAACTTTTCGGCAATCTATCAGCCGCTGCTCATCATTGCAGCGGCACTGGCAGGGATTGCTCTCGGATCTGTGGCAGGATTCCACGAAGTCGCCGCACATATCATTACGCCCGCATTGGCGGCACTTCTCTACATGGTCTTTCTCTCCGCCGATGGCAGCAAGCTGCGTGCGGCGTTTCAGAATGTCCGCTTCACGCTGACCGCCGTCGCTGTCAATTTCCTGTGGACTCCCGTTTTTTCCTATGCATTGGGACTTCTTTTCTTTCATGAAAGCATTGATATGCAGATCGGCCTGA
>CALJPB010000058.1 GCA_937981305.1 uncultured Selenomonas sp. | reverse complement strand
AATTCCGGATTAAACATCGTACCCGGCGCAGCGGCAATTTTTTTCACACCAAGTGCTGCCAATTGCTTCGCGAGTTGCTTATCAATACCTGCACGCGCGCGGGAAGTGGCCCAGAGGTACAAAAATCGCCGATTCCAAAGAGACATATACACTGGTCGAGGAAGTATTGACCGAACTGCGCAAAAAGTATGCAAAAGAAAGCACCTTCAAACGTCCCACGCAATTCTTCGTCGACGAAATTTCATTCATAGAAAAATTTGGCTTTAATGATTTTGAAGAATATGAAGGAAGCGAACGTATTGGTCGTTCCGGCGCTTATCTTGCGCGAAAAAACAGGAAATGGACGTATATGGCCTATGAAAAGTATATCGCTTCGCGTACCGCATCCGGAATGCGGTACGATTGGGATGATATCGCCTTTCATGTCTGCAAAGACCTGCAGGAAGATTCATCCGAGCGTCTCTACAGGCATATCATTGTCGATGAGGGACAGGACTTGTCGCCGACAATGATCCGCTCGCTGGTCGCCTTGGCTGCACCCGACGGATCTTTTACATTCTTTGGAGATGTCGCCCAGCAAATTTATGGAAGTCGTCTCTCCTGGCGTGATTCCGGCATCAAAACAAATAAGGTATGGTCATTTGATGCCAACTACCGAAACTCCGGGGCAGTCACAGATTTCGCAAAGGACATAACAGAGAGTGCCTATTGGCAGAAAAGCGAGGACATGATCAATCCCCTGCCCTCTCTCGCAGAGGGACCGAAGCCGCTTCTCATCAAATTTGCAGATCGAACCAGTGAATTTCAGTGGATCGTAAAGCAGTCGATCGAACTCGGACAGTTATCCTCGGTCGCCGTCATTTGCCGCACAATATCCGCACGCAACAAATTTAAGAGACTGCTGGAAAACACAAACGCGCGTTTCGTCATTATTGACAAATATCTGACGAACGTCACCTATGACAACGGGATTTTCTTAACGACCTTTCATGCCTCAAAAGGCTTGGAGTTTGACCACGTATTTCTTCCAAATTTAGAGGATGACGTTCTGCCCGATCCCAATGTTGTCGAGGATGCCATATCGAAAGAAGAAGCATTTTCGGATGAACTGAAACTGCTCTATGTTGGCGCGACACGCTCAAAATATGGTCTGTATATGACATATCATGACACCTTATCCCCCTTGTTTCCCCAAACAGCTTCGAGCTATGAACGCATCAACGGAGATGAACTCGGATGAATGCCTTTGATATTCTGCAACAGCGCAACGTAACCCGTCTATGTCACTTCACCAAATTTCAAAAACTGCCAATCATCCTGAGTTCCGAGGAAGGCATATTAGCTACTGCCGCCATCACAGCGGATGTAAAAGATACCATCGACGAAAACAGATATGACGGTTCAACGGAATATGTATGCTGTTCCATACAGTATCCAAACTCGTGGTTTCTGGAAGGAGCGAGACAAAGAAATACGGACAGACTCTTTCGGGACTGGGTCGTCCTATACATTTCTCCAACGATATTAAACTGCAAATCTGCAAAATTTTCCCCCGGCAACGCGAGTGCGGAGCACGGGAAATACATTCATGATCGCATGGAGGAAATCGACGCCATCTTTGCCGATACCGTCCCCACCTTCAAATACCCCCGACCAAAGACCATGCTTCCCTCCTGCCCCACCGACGGACAAGCAGAAATATTGATCCATCATAATATCCCACGTCGATTTATCATCGGAATCGCGGTAAACGATGTGGCGCTTGCGAAGCGCGTTGATGCTTTGCAGGAGATGAACACAGCCGATGCTCCGCGCCCGATCAGCATCGCCCCCGATATAATGAGCAGTGCATGGAGCGCGCAGGTTAAAAAAGGGCTTGTTCCCAAAGAGTACATATATAATCCTTCGGAGGGGTACTAAAATGACGCCATCTATTCCAACAATTGCCGAAAAATGCAAAGGCGCTCTGCTTGCCACCGCAGTCGGCGATGCACTTGGCTGGCCGAACGAACGCCCGTCAAAAACACAGGGGTTGACAGGAACAGTAAGTACACATTTTATCGAATGGGTACGCAAAGGAAACGCGCCCACGTATCAGAGTGAAACCATCTTACCGGGAGAATACAGCGATGATACACAACTGACCTTATCGGTCGCCCGCAGCATCATTGCAGGAAATTGGGAAGTCTTTTTTATGAAACAGGAACTTCCATTCTGGCTGAATTACCAGCGCGGGGGCGGAAGAGCCGTATTAACGGCAGCGCGCTTCTACAAAATCAAAAGCAACTATAAATTATGGGAATCCGGTAAAAAGCGGGATTATTTCAATGCGGGCGGAAACGGTGCCGCCATGCGTATCCTGCCTCATGTCATAGCCAATGCCGCAAACAACAATATTGCACCGCTGATGATTGATGTCTTTCGAAACACCATGATCACACACGGTCATCCGCGTGCATTTTTAGGCGCTCTGTGCTACGCCTTCGCACTGAACCATCTTTTGCGAAAAAAAACCGATCTAAAACGTGGAGAACTGATACAAGCTGTACTTGACGGAAAATGTCATTGGGGCGAACTTACGAACTTTCATATATTCGATGATTGGATCATCACTGCACCGCCATATGGGGAACATGATTTTCGTACAGAATGGGAAATCACCTGCACACGCATGACGAATCAGCTTGCAATGCTTCTCAAAGAACTGCCAAAAGGCGCATTTATGAACGATCGTGACATCCTTGCGCGACTGGATTGTTTTGGAAAAGCAAGCGGAGCGGGAGACGTTACCATACTCGCGGCTCTGTATCTAAGCACCAAGTATGCCTCCAACCCCGTCTTAGGCATGAAAGTCCCCGCTTTCTCCCACGGCGCAGACACCGATACCATCGCCTCCATAACAGGCGGCTTATTGGGTATGCTGAACGGCATGGACTGGCTTTTGCCGGAATGGTTGGAAGTCCAGGACTACACCTGTCTGCTGCATATTGCAGATCTCCTTTTGTCAGAGAACGGGAAGGAACTTGTAAAGGCGGAAACCATCGCACTCGAAAAAGAAGAAGACGAATGGCAAAGCAGCCCGATCGGAAAGATGAAGCCGATCCTCGTTGAAGATACTTCAACAGATAAAACAATTTCGAAGTGGAGAACAGCCTTGGGACAAACCCTGTACCGAAGGGATCAGCCCCATAAGAATCGGTCTGCACAGCCAACGACGGATATGCCACAGCATACGGCATGGATCGAAAAAGACAACCCGTCGACAGAATTTGCTCCTACGGAGACACCTCCTATCTTTAGCCTCTCAAAAGAAGGAATCACAGCCCTGCGCGAGGATCCTGTTTTCAACAAAAAAATTACCTGTGGAAAGATTCTCGATGCCGTCGCTCTGCTGCTGGAAAACACCCTTACGCCTGAGAAAATTGCGAAGAAATTACGCCTGCATCCGTCTATGGTTGAACAACTAAAACGCTGCATAAGATAAATGCCCCCCATCGACATTCTCCGTCGATGGGGGGCATTTGCATCATACGATTCAATTTTCCTTCATGCGCCGAACACTTCATTCACGATGGTATATACCGTGTCATCGGTGACGTGGATACCGGCGCGGGTCACGTCGGTGCCGTCATAGATCACATTGATCGAGGGCGGCGCAGTGGCGATCTCTGCCTCGACATCGCGGCCGAAGTGGCTGCGGTAGTCGAGAGTGGCGTGCTCATAGGCGTACTCATTGGGGAGCATCTTGCTCGTCTGCGTGAGTGCCTTGTAGTACTGATTGTCCGGGACGTAGGGACCCATATGGAACGCGGTCGCATTCGCAGGGTCTTGGACAAAGCGGTAGTTGCGCGAAACGGCATCGCCGTCCCCGCCCGCAAACGACTGCGTCGTCCATGTTCCGTCGGGCAGTTGGTAACGCGTCCCTGCGTTCGGCGCACGATATGTCCCGTTGATGGCGTAGTCGCCCCAGCGCAGACGCGCATTCGGCGAGCTGTATTCGATCTGTCCCGGGAGAACTTCGCCCGGCACCAGCTCCGGAACGTCCTTTCGTCCGAGATTGCTGCCCATCGGCGTACCTGAGTAGCTGTCGGGCAGTCCCTCATTGATCCAACGTGTCTGCGAATCGGCTTTCAGATGAATGTCCTTCGCCATGATCTTGCCGTTGTTCTTGCCTTTGAGCGTATGTATCTCTGTGCCGCTCCCGTCCACAATCTTGTAGTTGGCAGCATCCTCGCCGGAGAGTTTCAGATCATAGTTGACATCCTTGTCGCTCTCTTGCCCGCTCCCCTGCTTCCACACGTCGTTCTTCCATGCAACATTCGCATCGTCGTACGTTGCTGTGGAGCTGTTCCGAACCTTGTCCCCGTCGATGAATGCGCTCGCTCCCGATTTGTGGCGGAACGTCACGAGGTCGTCGCCGACACTCGCGATGTTCTTCGTACCGTCGTAGACCTTCGTCTGCTTCGGCAGATGCTCTGCGGTGAGTTCGCGCGGGGTAATATCGCCCGTTCCCTCTTTCTGAATCACCCCATCCCAACCGACAAAATTAAAGTTCCGATTGCTGAGTTTCAGCGTGTAGTCAACAATCTTGTTTGTACCGACATCCTTCCCTCTCTTTGACGAAGTTCCTCTGTACGAGCCTGTAAGAGACTCGATATTGGATTTATCCAGCTCATGAGCGTTCCAGAAACTACGCTCCTTGTCATACCGCTTGTCAAGGTTCTGCACGTCGGATGTACCATCATACTCCTTATGTGCGTGCGTAAAGTTGGGATCAAATTCGTTCCTGGAGACATCCGCCTTTGTGATTGCTCCGTCGCTGTATGCGTTGTCCGGAACGGTCTCGTAGTTATCGGCATAGTCGCCAAGGATGTTGCGAAGCGCCTTGCCAACGCCACGATACTGGACATCCTTGCGACCTGCGTTTGGATCGGACCGGAACGTCTGATCCGTCTTCCCCTCACCGTAGTCGCTCTGGATATTCGTATGGTTCAGTTGGGTGAGGCGATCGCCAAAGACATGAACGTTGTCCCGCTGTAGCACCTTACGCGCAGATCCGTTCGGATCGTCCGTAATGCGTGCGGTGATCTTATCATTCTTCGTATCCGTATCGTATGCTTTTGTGACGTTCGGAAGCCCGTCAAAGCCGATGTTCAGCTTGCGCTTCTCGATGGTGTTATTGTCGGTCTCCAACGGTTTGGTGATCTCCCCGCCGGACACATCGACAAAGCGATAGTTCGCAGCATCCGTGCCACTGAAAGAAGTGTGATATTTCAC
>CALJPB010000057.1 GCA_937981305.1 uncultured Selenomonas sp. | reverse complement strand
GGACTACGAGGCGAAGCGCGACCAGGCGCAGTACCGCGTGACGAATACGCGTGCGAAGTACAACCGCATGAGCTACCTTGAGAGCATCGGCGCGAAGTCCAAATCCGACCTCGAGGATGCGGAGTACAACTACGATACGGCGCAGTCGACGCTTGAGGAGGCGAACTCCGACGCAAGCGAGACGATCATCACTGCGCCGATCTCGGGGGTCGTCGTAGGCGAACCGAAGACGGCGGGGACGATGGCGGTGCAGGGCTCGGACAATCCGACCGTCATCATGCGCATCGCCGACCTCTCGAAGAAGCAGATCAAGGCGAAGGTGGACGAGACCGACATCGGCAGCATCCGCATCGGGCAGACGGCGGCGTTTACCGTCGATGCCTTTACGGACAAGAAATTTACGGCACGCGTTTCAAAGATCTCGCAGACCGATGTGACGAACAGCTGGGACACGAGCTCGTCCGCCTCGTCCGCTTCATCGGGGACGAGCGTCATTTACTACTATGTGACCCTCGATGTGGACGATCCTGAGAATCTGCTCCTGCCCGCGATGACGGCACGCGTCGTCATCAACACGGCGGATCGGAACGATGCGCTTGTCGTACCGCTCTCCACGCTCAAGACGGACGCAGCGGGCTCCTATGTCCTCGTCCTGCAGGAGGATGGCACGCAGGAGACGCGCTACGTGGAGACGGGCATCTACAGTGACGAGTATGTCGAGATCCTCGGGGGGCTCAGCGAGGGCGAGCGCGTCGTCAGCACCTACACGGCAAAGGTTGTCCCGATGAGTATGCACGCGGGCGGCCCGCCGCCGTTCTGATACGGGGGGATTTCGATGGAACAAAAAGAAATGCCCTCGACCATCCGTCTGCACGGCATCCGCAAGCTCTATCGCATCGGCGGCGAGACGCTTGCCGCACTCGACGGCATCGACCTCGACATTCGGCGCGGTGAGTTTGCCGCGCTTATGGGGCCGTCGGGCTCGGGGAAATCCACACTCATGAATATCCTCGGCTGTCTTGACCGCCCGAGCGCGGGCTCGTATCTGCTTGACGGCGCAGAGGTCGCAGGGCTCAGTGACGATGCGCTCGCCGCGACGCGCAACAAGAAGATCGGCTTTGTCTTTCAGAATTTCAACCTGCTCCCGCGCATCTCCGCACTCGACAACGTCGCCCTGCCGCTCGTCTATGCGGGGGTGGGGCGGCGCGAGCGCACAGAGCGGGCGCAGGAAATGCTCGCCGCTGTGGGGCTCTCTGACCGTGGTGCGCATCTGCCGAATGAGCTTTCGGGCGGACAGCGGCAGCGCGTTGCGATTGCCCGCGCCCTCGTGAACGATCCGCACATCATCATGGCGGACGAGCCGACAGGCAACCTCGACACGAAGTCCACGCAGGAGATCATGGACATCTTTGAGCGGATGCACGAGAAGGGACACACGATCATCCTCGTCACGCACGAGCCGGAGATCGCCCTGCGTGCCGGCCGTCAGCTCCTCGTGCGCGACGGCAGAATCACGCGCGATGCGGGGAAGGGGGTGGCGATGGATGTTGTTTAAGGAATGCTTCGGCATGGCGGTGAACGCCCTGCTCGCGAACAAGCTGCGCTCTCTCCTTACCATGCTCGGCATCATTATCGGCGTGGGCGCGGTCATTGCGATGGTCTCCATCGGCATGGGCGTGCGTACGAGCGTCGCAGACTCCTTTGCGAGCCTCGGCTCGAATATGCTCATCGTCATGCCCGGCTCTGCGAACACGGGCGGTGTGCGCGGTAAGGCGGGCTCGCGCAAGTCGCTGAAATACGACGATGCCAAGGCGATTGAGAGCAAGATCAAAGGGATTGACTACGTGTCCCCATCGGTCTCCGGTGCCTATCAGGTTGTGAATGGGAATCTCAACTGGAATACGACAGTGGAGGGCGTTACGCCGGAGCTGATGCAGATCCGCTCACTCAAGGTCGAGAACGGGTCGTTCATCACCGCAAACGATATGGCAAAGCGCAATCGTGTCGCCGTGATCGGTCCGACCGTCGCCTCGAATCTCTTTGGCACGGAGAACCCCATCGGCAAGAACATCCGCATCCACAATCAGCCGTTCAAGGTCATCGGACTGACGGCGGAGAAGGGACAGTCCATCGGGCAGGATCAGGACGATGTCATCTACATCCCAATCACGACAGCGCAGGAGCGTATGCTCGCCATTACATACGTCCAAGCCATCGACATACAGGTATCGAGTCCCGAGCGGATGAATCAGGTGCAGGCAGACGTTGAGAATCTGCTGCGTCAGCGGCACCACATTCATCACGGAGCAGAGGACGATTTCACCGTTCGCAACATGACGAGCCTCATGGAGAGCTTTACAGAAAATACAAATATGCTCACGCTGCTTCTCGGATCGATTGCGGGCATCTCGCTGCTTGTCGGAGGCATCGGCATCATGAACATCATGATGGTCTCTGTCACTGAGCGCACGCGCGAGATCGGCATCCGCAAGGCGCTCGGCGCGACCTCCTCGAACGTGCTCATGCAGTTCATGATCGAGTCCATGGTCATCGGCATTGTCGGCGGCGTGATCGGCATCACGCTCGGCGTTTCCCTCTCCAAAGCAATCGGTTCGTTTGGCGGGCTTACCACCACCATCGAGCTCCTGCCGATCCTCGTCTCGTTCTCCTTTGCCGTCGGCATCGGACTTTTCTTCGGCATCTACCCCGCCCGCAAGGCGGCGCGGCTCGATCCAATTGATGCGCTGCGGTATGAGTAAAAATTGACGCAAAAAAATCCCCTCACGGATCATTTTTCCATGAGGGGATTCTTGTCTGTCTAAATGACAGCTGCGTATTTTTTGTATTCAGAGGAGGGGATTTTCAGAGCGGTCATTGCCTGTTGGAGTGACATACTCATGCTGTCCATCAGATTCCGCAGTGCGTTGACACGTTCTTCCTCACGTCCCTGAATATACAGAGCCTTTCGTGAACCTCCGCGTGTCCCTTTATGGGAGAGGACAAGGCTCATGATTTTCAGCTGCTCATCCGTGAGTTCCGGACTGTCGTTATCGAGCAGTATTTCAGAATGATCCGCGTTCATATCACTTATTGATAATCAGCGCCATAAAGACGAGATCCTCGGTCTCGGAGGCGTTGGCGATGGCGTGCACCTCGCCCTCAGCGCAGAACGTCGTCGTGCCGGGACCGATCTCGATCTCTGTGCCGTTGTCGTTGTAACGTGCACGCCCCGAGAGAATGTGATAGGTCTCCGTGTTGCCCTCGTGCTTGTGTACGCCCATCGATGCGTGGGGCGGAATCGTCACGCGTGCATACATCGCACATTTGCCATCGAGCTCGGTCGGGCTGAGCAGCTTCTGAATGTGGATCGTACCGTTGCCGCCAAAGCGCTTCTCGGTATCGATGTGCTCGGATTCGATGATTGCCATAAATGAACTCTCCTTTGTAATTCGACACAGATTCTGATAGAATGGGGATGCGAAGCACGCAGTAAGACGTGTCTCGCTATATTCTAAATATTCGCGATGGAGGCGTATTTTCCTTTTTTATGATCTATATTTTGAAATTCGGTGCGGCATGGATTCTGCCGCCGGGCATTTTCATTCTCGCGATGCTCGGGATTGCCGTCTATCTTTGGAAAAAACGGCATCAACACCGTGCGGCGGGGCTGCTCGCCGCCCTTTCGCTTGCGCTCTATCTGCTCTCCATCGGAGCGGCTGCCGATCGTCTGATGGGAAGCCTTGAGCAGACGTATGAAGTGCCGACGCATCCCGAAGGAGATGTGATCGTCATGCTCGGCGGTGGAGCGATTGCGGATGTGCAGGATGTGGACGGTATAGGGATGCTCGCACAGAGCCCGTCCTCGCGGCTTCTCACGACGCTGCGGCTGCATCGCCTCTATCATTTGCCGATTCTGCTCTCGGGCGGGCAGGTGTTCAGCGATACGGGCTCGGAGGCAGAGATTGGGCGGCGCGTCCTGCGCTCGCTCGGCGTGTCCGATGAGATGATCTATGTCGAGGGGCGCAGCCTTACCACGGGGCAAAATGCACGCTACACGGCGGAAATCCTGCGGCGTGAGGGATTTACACATCCGATTCTCGTGACCTCGGCGTTCCACCTGCCGCGTGCCGTGCTCTATTTTGAAAAGGAAGGGATTGCGGTGACACCGTATCCCGCAGATTTCATGGTGAGCGGAAATCCGCAGCTCTATCTTATCAAATTCGCACCGAATGTGAATGCGCTCTATACGAATACATATTTCCTCCAAGAGAAACTGCGGATCTTCGTGACGAGGTATCTCGAATGACAAAGAATATGACGGAGGGTGAGCCGGCACGGCTCATCTTCTTTTTCGCCCTGCCGCTCGTTGCGGGCAATATGATGCAGCAGCTCTATGCCTTTGTCGATACGCTCATTGTCGGGCGGTTCCTCGGCGTGGAGGCACTTGCTGCGGTCGGCTGTACGGGCAGTCTGATGTTCCTGACGCTCGGTTTTATCATGGGCTTCTGCACAGGCGTGACGATCTATACGGGGCAGCGGTTCGGCGCAGGGGATATGGCGGGGGTACGGCAGAGTGCGGCGGCGTGCATCCTGCTCGGCGTGGCGGTGGTGCTCACACTGACGGCGATTGTTCTGCCGCTGACGCGGACACTCCTCACGCTGATGGAGACACCGCCCGAGATCATGGACGGGGCGTATGACTTCATCTCGATTGTCTTTGCAGGGCTTGTGATCTTTCTCCTGCTCTATCTGCAAAACTGTCTGATTCGTGCGCTTGGCGACAGCAAGATGCCGACGATTTTGCTCGCCGTCACGCTCGGAATCAACATCGCACTCGAACCGGTCGCTATTCTCGTCCTCGATTGGGGCATTCCGGGAGCAGCAATCGCGACGGTCGTATCACAGGCGATTGGAGCACTCATTTTTTACGCCTATATTCGTCGACGCGTGCCCGCACTCCATACGCGTCGGGCGGATTGGAAGCCGAACACATCCGTCCTTATGGCACATCTGCGGATGGGGCTGCCGATGGCGTTCCAGTCCTCTGTCATCGCCATCGGTGCGATCATCCTGCAAGTTGCGCTGAACA
The DNA here is from genome assembly GCA_937981305.1 of uncultured Selenomonas sp. Classification (GTDB taxonomy): domain Bacteria; phylum Bacillota; class Negativicutes; order Selenomonadales; family Selenomonadaceae; genus Centipeda. The sequence goes on along the minus strand of CALJPB010000057.1, from coordinate 2,428 downwards.
ATCTCGGCGCTCTGCCCGTTGCGGCATATGCAGCGACGCAGAAGATCGACGCGGTCGCCGTCATGCCGATGCTCTCGTTCGGCTATGCGATGGCGGCGTACACGGCACAGAACTATGGCGCACAGAAGTATGAGCGCATCCGCATGGGCGTGCGTGCGTGCCTTCGGATGTCGATTGCATTCGCCATCGGCATCGGCATTCTCCTCATTGCGTTTGGGACGCACGTCCTCGCGCTCTTTGTCGGGACGGATGCAGCAGAGGCGGGGGAGGTTCTTGCCTACGGGCAGACCTATCTCATCGTCAACGGTTCCATGTACGCATTTCTCGCGACCTTGCTCGTCTATCGCAATGTCCTGCAGGGGCTCGGGCAGAGCGTCATTCCAACCATCGCGGGCGCGTTGGAGCTCCTCATGCGTGCTGTTGCGGCGATTTTCCTCTGTGCTCCTTTGGGCTTTCTCGGCGCGTGCATGGCGAATCCGCTCGCGTGGATCGGCGCAGGCATCCCCGTCGTACTTGCCTATTTTTGGACGGAGAAGACGTTGCGATGCGCGGCACAATGAAGTACGCTACAAATGGAAAAAGCACAGAAAATTACTTTTCTGTGCTTTCAGATCGAATTTTTGGGGACACTGCATTTCCATAGATGCTCTTTTCTAGCGAAAAATATCATAGCATATTCCGCAGGAACTTCCGTGTCCGTTCTTCTTTCGGTGTACGGAAAAATGTCTGCGGCTCGCCCTGCTCGACGATGACGCCGTTTTCCATAAAGATGACGTTGGTGGCTGCCTCGCGTGCGAATGCCATTTCGTGGGTGACGACGATCATGGTCATGCGCTCGGCGGCAAGCGCCCGCATGGTGCGGAGCACCTCGCCCGTGAGCTCGGGGTCGAGCGCGGAGGTCGGTTCGTCAAAGAGCATGATGTCGGGCTTCATGGCGAGTGCGCGTGCGATGGCGACGCGCTGCTGCTGCCCGCCGGAGAGCTGGCTCGGGTAGTAGTTCTCGCGGTCGGAGAGTCCGACCTTGGCGAGGAGTTCGCGTGCGTAGGGGAGAATCTCGTCCCTGGACTGTCCCTTGACGTGGATGGGTGCCTCGATAAGATTTTCGATGACCGTCATGTGAGGAAAGAGATTGAACTGCTGAAAGACCATGCCCGTCGCCATGAGGATGCGCCGCACGTCGGCACTGTTTGCGTATGTTGCAGAGGTTTCACCGTCCGCTGTCCGGCAGAGTTTTTCTCCGCGGATGGTAATATCCCCACGGTCGATGGTTTCAAGTTTGTTGATGCAGCGCAGGAGGGTCGATTTGCCCGATCCGGAGGAGCCGATGATGGCGAGCACCTCGCCGCGTGCGAGACTGAGGTCGATGCCTCGAAGGACGCTGAGATCGCCGAAGGATTTGTGAATGCCGCGCATGGAGAGCATGATTTCGTTAGCTGTCGTATCTGCCATAGTGCGCCTCCAATTTCTTAAATCCGTAGGTGAGGACGGCGGTCATCGTGAGGTAGAAGATGCCGGCGATGAGGAAGGGGGTCATGTCGAACTCGCGCTGAACGATGGTGCGTGCGACGCGCAGGAGGTCGTTCATGGCGAGGATGTAGACGAGGGAGGTGTCCTTGACGAGGTTGATGGTCTCGTTGCTGACGGGGGGCAGGGTGATGCGCAGCACCTGCGGCAGGACGATGCGCCGCATGGTGAGCGGCGCACTCATGCCGAGCGCACGCGCCGCTTCGAACTGTCCGCGCGGGACTGCCTGTATGCCGGAGCGGAAGATCTCGGCGAAGTAGGCGGCGTAGTTGAGGACAAAGGCAAGCAGTGCCGCCGCGATATCGGGCAGCAGGATGCCGACCATCGGCAGGGCGAAATAGACAAAGAGCAGTTGGAGCATCAGCGGCGTGCCGCGCATGATCCATATATACACTTCGAGCAGTCGGTTGAGCAGCCGAAAACGCGAAAGCCTCCCGAGCGCGGCAAAGAGTCCGAGCGGGAGGGCGAGTGCGAGAGTGACACAGAAAATCTCGAGGGTGATGGTCGAGCCCTCGAGCATGAGCAGTATGGTATCCAGTGTTTTATCCATTGATTTCATCCTAGCAGTAAAAAAGGCTGCCGCGCAAAACGGCAGCCTTTCTTTCGTTATTTATTTTGTAATATCCTTCGTGAACCACGTGGTTGAGATCTTCGCCATTGTTCCGTCCGCCTTCATCTCGTCGAGAACCTTCTGCACTTCGTCACGCAGCACCGTGTTGTCCTTTGCAAAGGCGATGCCGAACTCACTCGTGGGTCCGACGACGACATCAAGTGCCTCAATTTCCTCGGGGTGTTTGCTCATGTAGTAGCGACCGACAATCTCATCGCCAATGACCGCATCGAGACGACCGTTCTCGAGATCCATGAACGCTGCGACATAGTCGGGATACTTCTTGACCTCCTT
>CALJPB010000056.1 GCA_937981305.1 uncultured Selenomonas sp. | reverse complement strand
GCGTCTCGACCATGATGCCGATCTGCACGTCGTCGGAGTACTCCTTGCCCTCGTGCGCGAGCTCGACCTTTGCCTGCTCGACGAGCTTCAGCACGCGCTGGATCTCGCTGACGCTGATGACCATGGGCACCATCATCGCCGCCTTCCCGTAGAGGCCGGCGCGCAGGATCGCCTTGATCTGCGGGAGGAAGAGGTCGTGACGGTCAAGGCTGATTCTGAGGGCGCGGTAGCCGAGGAACGGATTCTCCTCGGGATCGATGTTGAGGTACGGCAGGGGTTTGTCGCCGCCGATGTCCATGGTGCGGATGACGCAGATGTGACCGCCGCACTTTTCGACCGCAGCACGATATGCCTTGAACTGATCCTCCTCCGTCGGGATCGTGGTCGAGCCCATAAAGACGAACTCGGAGCGGAAGAGCCCCACGCCCTCCGCGCCATAGGTGAGTGCGTTGTCGACATCCATGTGCGTGCCGATGTTCGCCGTCAGTTCGATGCGTACGCCGTCCTTGGTCACGGCGGGCAGATCCTTGAGTGCGGCGTAGTGCGCCGCGAGCTTTTTCTGCTCCTCGATCTTGGTCTGGTAGAGCGAACGCTCCGCCTCGGTCGGGCGGATGATGATGTCGCCGCGGCTGCCGTCGAGGATGATCTCGTCCTCGTCATGGATGAGGTTGATCTTGTCGCCGATGCCGAGGACGGTCGGGATGGCGCGTGCCTTGGCGATGATGACGACGTGGCTCGTCGCACTGCCCGAGCCGAGGATGACGCCCGCGATCTGCTCGGTCGGCATGCCGGCGACGACGGACGGCTCGATCTCCTCGCCGCAGAGGATGACCTGACCCGCGCCGATCTCGGGTTCTTTGACTCCGAGGACGTATTTGGCGATGCGCTTGCCCACGTCGCGCAGGTCGACCGCACGCGCAGCGAAGTACTCGTCCTCCATCTGCTCGAACAGCTGCGCCTGATCACTGGCGGCATCGAGAATGCCCTGCGGCGCACTGCCCGTCTCCTCGATCTTTGTCTTGATGTTCTCCGCCATCATCGGATCCTGCACCATCATGCGGTGTGCCTCAAGGATTGCCGCCTGTTCGGTCTGTTCCTCCTTGCGGAGGCGGTCGATGGTCGCGAGCAGGATCTCTGTGACGGCGGTGAGTGCCGCCTCCGCCTTGCCCTGCTCCTCCGCGACCGAGCCGGGCTTGTATGCTGCGAGATAGCCGTCGAGGTTCTGTCCCGCGAGCATGACCTTTCCGACGGCGATGCCGGAGATAACGCCTTTTCCACGGATGCTTTCCGCCATGTTTATACCCCCCTATGAAAAAACGCCGCGAGGCAACAGTGTACTGCAAAACCTCGGGCGTCCCCCTATCGTATGGATTACTCCTCGCCGAACTTCGAGTTGACGAGATCTGCAAGAGCCTTCACTGCATCCGCCTCATCCTCGCCCTCGGCAATGATGGTGAGCTCCGTGCCCTTGACGAGCCCCATGCTCATGAGCATGAGAATGCTCTTGGCATCGACCTTCTTGCCCTTTGCCTCGATCTGGATCTTGGACTTGAACTTCGTCGCCGTCTGAACGAAAACCGATGCGGGACGCGCGTGAATGCCCGTCTTGTTCTCGATCATAACTGTTTCCTGCGTCATGTGAACCTCTCCCATCCGAATAGTTGATTCATCCTATATTCTCCGCGTGTGCGCACCTTGCTCTACACGCGAATGAATGTCATGGTTATTATACTATAAAACGGGACATGAAAAAAGGGCAGAAATAAAAAAGTTTTGTGCGACTTTTTGGGGGATTTTCCGAAGCAGAGAAGGAGTTTTCTCGTTTGTGTCGAAACCATTCTAGAATACCTGCGGCGTGTTCGTTGCATCGGGCATTGGTGAGGAGCAAAGGAGGCGAGGAGAATGCAGTCGCAGATTCGACCGTCTTCGCTTGTGCTCGCTGTGCTCATGAGTGTCGGTCTTGTCGCGGGGAGCATTGTCTTCCGTCCGTCGCTGACACAGGCGCTGTACATTCGGTATGCGTTGCTGATTGCGGGGGCGGGGCTTATCGTGACGCTCTACAATTATTTCTTGACGATGCGTATGCGCGGACGTGCACAGCAGGATGCAGAGGAAATGATACTCTCGCCTCCTCCGGTCGAGATGCCGCCGCAGGAGGCGGACACTGTGACCGCGGCCCCGGCCGCCTATGCGGCGACGGCGGAGACGGCACTGCCGGAAGCGGCGTTCCCCGCTGCCGCAGATCCTGCGGAGGAGATGAAAACCGAAGAGCGGCGGATGGTGGTGGAGATACCCTCCCGCCGGGAGGCGGAGGAGCTGCCGGGGTCACTGGATGGGCTGTTGGATGTGGCATACGAGGCGGCGGAGCACAATCCGCTGCGAGCCGTTGCGGCATACCGACGTGCACTCACGCGCTATCCCGACGACTCCTATGTGCCGTATCTCATCATCGAGCTCTCCACGCTCTACAAACGTCTTGGGGACTACGATGCGGCGCTTGCCCTCTTTGATGAGGCGCTCGCGTTGCCCATCATTGCAAAGAACGCCGTCATGGCGCAGGAGTTTCACCGCTCCCGCAGAGTCCTGACCGTCGTTTCGCATATACTCGCCGCGCGGGGGACGCCCACGCTCCCCTTTGGAGATGTTCCGAGGGATTTGCTTCTGGAGGCAGATCGGCGCGCGGAGGAGCTAGGGAAGCACTGATAAATTCAGCACCGTCATCTTAGCGCATCTTTTTTGCCCGCTTTTCGTTAGCAAATCCTCCACATAGTCCTGCTATGCGTCCGGTTTGCTGCCTCAATCGGACAGAAAAATCTGTGCTAATCTGACGGACTTCATTTTATCAGCGATTCCCTAACAACCTGACATTTTTGTAAAATGGAGGAATACACATGAAGAAAAGCGTTGACATTTTGGGGCTTCCCGTCATCAGTATCACCGAGGGACGTGAGCTCGGCATGAGCAAGACTCTGCTCATCGATGCGCCGAACCGCGTTGTAGCGGCGATCACAATCGAGGACGAGGACTGGTATCGCGGTGTTAAGCTCATCCCCTACGATAATGTCATTGCGGTCGGCGAGGATGCCGTTACGATCAACAACAGCGAGAACATCCTGACGCTCGATGCAGCGGGCGATTTCGAGACACTGCTCGACGACAACATCCGCGTGATCGGTACGAAGGCGATTACGCGTTCGGGCGTGATCCAAGGGACGATCTCCGAGATCTTCATTGGTGAGGATGGCAGCATTGAGAAATGTGAGATCACGACACCGGAGGGATCCTCGTCGGAGGTAACGGCGGATCAGGTCTCTATTTTTGGTAAGGAAGTTACGGTCATTTCCCCGGAGGGCGATGCCGGAAAAAAATCTGATGCAGCGGCTGCACCGGCGGCATCCGCTGTGACAGCACCCGCAGCTCCTGCGCCTGCGGCTGAGCCGGTGATCGAGGAGGCTCCCGCCGTGGACGCTGCGCCCATTGCAGTACCTGTGAGCGAGGAGACCGCGCCCGTAGCGGAGACCCCTGTGGTAGAGGCTCCCGTGATGGAGACAGCCGCACCCGTCGAGGTGGCGGCAGCTCCCGCTGAGGAGTCGGCACCGGTCGTCGCGCCGGCGGAGGCAATGCCTGAGCCTGCGCCTGTTCCCGATGCAGCGGCCGCCGCACCCGAGCCGGTGGCGCATCCTGCGATGGCGGTGGTTGAGGATCCGGCACCGGTCGAACCCGCGCCGGCTGCGGCAGAGCCCGCCGAGGACAAGAGCGCGGAGCGCGTGAACGAGGATCGTCATCGCCGCTTCCTGCTCGGCAAGAAGGCGACGCGCACGATCAAGATGGATAACGGCGTTGTCATCGTTGAGGCGGGCGCGGACATCACCGAGGAAGTCCTGCAGAAGGCGAAGCTCGGCAACAAGTTCATCGAGCTCTCGATGAGCGCACAGTAACCGTATATAAACTGAATAAGGGGAGCTGACAGCAGTCGGCTGAGAGGGGGCAATGCGCCCCGACCCATAACCTGATTTGGATAATGCCAACGTAGGGATATATGTGCAGCGAGCGCGGCTATGTCAGTTGGCATAGCCGCGTTTTTGATTCCGTTCTTAAGCCTGTCCCGCGTGCGGGCAGGGGGACATGAATTGGAGGTTTCTATGGAAAAACGTACGAGCATCCCCGCAAATGCACTGATATGGTTCGGTGCGGGTGTTTCACTTGCGGAGATTTTAACAGGCACTTTCTTTGCACCGCTCGGCTTTCGCGACGGCGGGGTTGCCATTGTGGTCGGACACATCATCGGCTGTGCGCTGCTTTTCCTCGCGGGGCTGATCGGCGCACGCACGCGCCGCAGCGCAATGGAGACGGTCAAGATGGCGTTCGGGGCGCGCGGCGGTCTGCTCTTTGCCGTGCTCAACGTCATGCAGCTCATCGGCTGGACGAGCATCATGATCTATGACGGAGCGCTTGCGGCAAACTCCGTGATGGATGCGGGGCATTGGCTCTGGTGTCTCGTCATCGGCGTGCTGATTATCGTTTGGATTCGGATTGGCATCCTGCGCATCGAGCGCGTGAACGCCGTTGCCATGACAGGGCTGTTTTTGCTCACTGTGCTCCTCTGCTCCGTTATCATGGGTGGGACAGGAACTGTGGGCTCTGCGGCAGGTGAGGCGATGAGCTTTGCGATGGCACTCGAGCTCTCGATTGCGATGCCGCTCTCGTGGCTGCCGCTCATCTCGGACTACACGCGCGAGGCGGAGAAGCCCGTCGCCGCTGCCGCCGTGAGCGCACTCGTCTACGGTCTCGTCAGCTGCTGGATGTACTTCATCGGCATGGGTGCGGCGATCCTCACGGGCGAATCGGACATCGCACAGATCATGCTGCACGCGGGACTTGGCGTGGCAGGGCTTGGCATCGTCATTTTCTCGACCGTCACCACAACGTATCTCGATGCGTACTCGGCGGGTGTCTCAAGCGAGAGTATCGTACACTCCGTATCGGGGCGCAGTGTCGGCATCGGTGTGACCGTGCTCGGCGCAGCTGCGGCAATGCTCTACCCGATGGATGATATTACGGGGTTTCTTTATCTCATCGGCTCGGTCTTTGCCCCGATGATCGCCGTCCAGATCGCGAGCTACTTCCTCCTGCGCGAGGATGCGGCGGGACGCTCTGTCCACACGGTCAACCTCGCTGTCTGGTTCATCGGATTCCTCTGCTACCGCTGGCTCATGACACTCGACACCCCCGTCGGCAGCACCCTCCCGACTATGGCGATCACGCTTTTGCTTGCGCTCGCGGCGCATCGGGCGATGGGGAAACGGGCGGAGTGAGAAATGGCGTGCATATAGTTGAATTTTGTTAAACCTGAACGAAGAGGGCGGTGCGCTGCCCAAAAGCGAACCCTAGTGAAGCAAGAGCGAAAAGCGTGCGGTATGCCCCGGCGGATTTCTTTCGTTCAAGCGAAGCGCGTTTAAGAAGTCCGCCGGTATTTGAGCATACAAGCACGCGGGCGATTGCGTAACTAAGCGTTCGCGTTGGGCACGCATCCCCTCCTCAATGAAAGGAAAATATAAATGCCTACATCAACCCTCAACCAAATCCGCGCGGCATCCCCGCTCATCCACTGCATCACCAACTACGTCACCGTCAATGACGTTGCGAACGTCCTGCTCGCCATCGGTGCGCGTCCTATCATGGCGGACGATCCGGAGGAGGTGGAGGAAATCACCGCCCTCTGCGCGGGGCTCTGCCTCAACATCGGCACACTCAACGCGCGAACCATCCCGAGCATGATAGCGGCGGGCAAACACGCACGCACTCTTGGACATCCCGTCGTGCTCGATCCCGTCGGCGCGGGCGCAAGCCGCCTGCGTACTGCGACCGCGCTGCACATTCTGGACGAGGTGCGTCCGCTCCTGATTCGCGGCAACATCTCAGAGGTGCGGACACTTGCTGTTGGTACGGGGACAACGCAAGGCGTTGACGCGAACGCGGCGGATGCCGTCACCGAGGAGAACCTTGCTGCCGCCGCAGACCTTCTGCGTGCCTTTGCCGCACGGACGGAGGCGATTGTCGCCGTCACGGGGGCGATCGACCTCGTGGCGGATGGACGGGACTGCTATGCCATCCGAAACGGGCGGGCGGAAATGGGGAGAGTCACGGGCACGGGCTGTCAGCTCTCCGCGCTCCTCGCTGCCACCCTTGCCGCCGCACCATCCGCCCCCCTCGCGGCAGTCGCCGAGACCGTCGCTCTTATGGGCGTTGCAGGGGAGCTTGCATGGGCGCAGATGGGGGAGCGCGACGGCAATGCGACCTATCGCACGCGCATCATTGATGCCATTTATCGTATGACGAGCGAAGAATTCTCTGCGCATATGAACATCAAAAAAATCTAGATTATGGACAAAAAATGCAGTACTCCTAAGCAAACCCTAGTGGAGCAAGCGGCGTAGAGTGTGCGACCCGCCCCCTGCGGATTTTA
>CALJPB010000055.1 GCA_937981305.1 uncultured Selenomonas sp. | reverse complement strand
TTTTGCAGGCTTCTTCTCCTCCGCTGTGGGCTCTGCTTTCTTCTCCTCCTTCGGGGGTGTCAGCGCTGTCTCAATCGCGATCGCAGCGTTGCACGCGCGCCGCATATCAGCGACGTAGCCGCGCAGGTGATCCACATCCTCGGCGGATGCCGTACCCGTCTGCCCCTCTGCATCCGATCGTGTGATCAGCTCATCGAGTTCCTTCAGTACACCGAGCTGCCGATCCATCTGTGATTTAATCATTTGTAAGTCCTCCTAGTCTTTCTTGTAGTAGTCCGTGATGTAGCCGTCGGCGGTCAAGATCAGTCCCTTTGCCCATCCGATCGGCTCTCCCATAATGCGGCATACGTCCGTCAGGTCACACGCATCGGCGGGGCACTCGATCACAACCTCATCGTGGATGTGCATCACGATTTGGTACCCTTCCGCCTCGAGCCGTGTCATGGCAACGGCGAGACAATCCCGCGCGATCGCCTGCACGATGTTCTCGACGAGTTTGCCGCCGTAGGTGCGCAGGCGTGTCCACTTGCCCGATGTCTGCTCTGCCCCTTCATAGGTCAGCCCTTCGCGGTTAAATTCGGGCTCGATCTCAGTCATCGGTCGCACATAGGCAAGCCTGCGTCCCGACGGAAGCCGAAGGAACAGGATGCCTTTACGGGTTGAGAACGCGACACCGTGATGCAGTGTCACTGCCCTGCGCTCACGGACTGCCTCGAGGGCGGCCGTATCCACGTCATACCAGAGTTGCTTGATATGCGGGCTCGCCCTGCGCCAGCTGTCAACGATCTTCAGCAGCTCCTCATCGCTCAGTCCGAGCTTATCCGCGCCCATCGCTTTGAGTGCACCGATGCTGCCCTGATACCCGAGCGCAAGTTCTGCGATCTTACCTTTCTGCCGCAGATGCCCATTGATGCCGTGCTTTTCGACGGGGACGCCGAACATCTTGGATGCCGATGCACAGTAGATGTCTCCGCCCTCGGCAAAGACCTCCATGCGCCATTTTTCCCCGGCGAGCCACGCGATTACACGCGCCTCAATCGCGGAGAAATCCGCAACTACGAAGCGGCAGCCCTTATGCGGAACAAATGCGGTACGGATGAGCTGTGACAAAACGTCAAGCGGATGGTCATAGATCATCTCAAGAGCGTCCGCGTCACCACTGCGAAGGAGTGCCCGCGCATCGTCAAGCTCTGTCATCGAGTTGCGCGGCAGGTTCTGCACCTGCACGAGCCGCCCCGCCCAGCGCCCCGTCCGATTCGCGCCGTAGAACTGGAGCAGTCCGTGCGCGCGGCCGTCGCCGCAACGGGCGCGCTGCATCGCCTCGTACTTTTTGACGGAGGTCTTGGACATGAGCTGTTTGAGTCGCAGCATCTCTTTGACTGCGGGCTTTTGTGCTCGTTTGATCACATCCGGCAGAACATCTTTGGCGAGGGACTCCGGGGCGAAGCCCTCTTCCCTATAAATCCAACGTCGAAGCTGTTCGCCGCTCGCGGGATTCGGCAGCCCCGTGAGTTCTGCCGCCTGTGCGATAACGCGCCCTTTGAAGTCCGCGTCAAACGCAATCGCCTCGGACACAAGCTGCGCATCGATGCGGACACCGCGATCGTTGATACGTTGATCGAGCTCCCAAAGCCGCTTTTCGCGGTCACTCAGCGAATAGCTCGCGAAGCGTTTACGGATCTCCCGCTCTGCTACAACGTCGCGCACGCAGTACTCCTTGAACAGCGCCCATTTCTCCGGCGCGTGCTCCGGCAGGTTTCTTTCGCGGCCGCCGTTGACCTTCGTCGGCTTGCAGGGCTTACAAAAATACGTGATCAGCTGTTTTCCGACGCTCATTTTTGCCTTATCGTTTGCAAGGCGCAGTGCCTTTGATACGCCCTCAAGCCCTCCTGGAAGCCCCAGCGTCAGGGCGTGTACCATCGTACATGACCAGCCGACGGGGTCGAGGAACTGAAACGGCACGTCAGGGCTACGGCGGTGCAGGAAATGACTGAGCACCGTGCGTTCGAACTGCGCGTTATAGGCGCATTTCATGACCTCGTTATCCGTGAGTGCTGCGAGAACGTCCGCAGGGAGTTCTTCGCCCGCTGTGAAGTCCACGATCTGCACGGGCTCATCGTCCCACGCATACGCGAAGAGCAGCACCTCGCAGTTCTCGGCGTATTTGTACCCCCCAACCTTCTTAATGTCGAGATCGCTGTAAGTCTCTATGTCAATGGATAGTATCATCTGAATACCTCTAAGAGCCCGTACGGATATTCCGCACGGGCTCCGCTCTATCGATCAGCTGAGAAAATCGTCGTCATCACCCCCGCCGAGATCCTCGAAGTCCTCGTCGGCAGAGCGTTCGCCCGTCAGGTGATCGCCGTCGCGCACCTTCTGGATGTTGCCGAGCCCGCATCCGATACCGACATTGCCCTGCGTGTTGAACGCAAAGAATGTGACGCTGACGTTGGCGTAGCACCCAGAGTACACCTCCGAGCGATCCAGAACGGGCTCAACGCGCCGATCGACAATCTTGGGCGGATGATCGGCGCTTGCGTTGGCGTTGAGGAAATAGCATCCGGCGTACGCATCATCATCCGGGCGATCCTCATCACCGTCACGCAGCGGGAGCTTGAGGTTCTTCGGAACGACGCCGTTCTTGTTGGCGAGCTTTGCTTTGCCCTCGGCTTTCGCCTCCTCGATCGCCTTGTTGATCGCCTTGATGGTCTTGGTGTCGTCCTTGCTGATGAGGAGCGACGCACTGTAGCGCATCTTGCCGCTCGTGTCGCCCGGCATCTGCTTCGGTTCCCAGATATTTGCATACGAGAGACGGACATTCTTGATAACGATTCTGCTCATTGATCTTCTTCCTCCATAACTTCAAATTCTGACTGCACCGGATCATATTCCGGTCGTTTATCATCCTCCGGCACAAGCGTTGGCTTACCCAGCGGCTTCTCGACGACGCTCCCGAGGAGCTCACCGAATTTCTTCTTTGTGATCGTCTTTTCGAGGTCGGTGATAGTCTGCATCTCGATCGGCTTGTAGATCACATCGTCTGCGTAGCCGGCCTTACGCAGGAGCGCGGCCGCCTTATTCTCATCGGTGATCTTGCGGTTGCTGCGCCCCTCAACGACCTTAAAGCCCGGCCATCGATGCCCCTTGAGTGCTTCTGCAAGGGCAAAGGTCTTGATCTTCTCGGCGTACCGTACGAGACCATCAACGCGCTCCAGCACAAACGACACCTCGCCATCCGTGAGAAGATCGGCATCCCGAAACTCGAGTTTTGCGATCTCGATGTTGTAGTCCGCGAGGGCCTTGCATTGTACGGCAGCACGGCAAAACCTGCAGTGATCACCCGCCTTGAACTCTCCTTTGCCCTCGTAGGCGAGCTCTGCGATCGGTTTGATGCTCTCTCCCCACGCAAGGAGCTCGGCAACGGACATGAGCTGCGTTGAGAGTCCGCCGTTGCGCGGCTGAAAGATGGACATGCGGACGTGGTCAAAATCGTAGATGTAGCCGTACTGCTCGATCGCGCCGAGCGCGTAGAGCTGCATCTGTGTGTTGCCCTCAGCGGAGACCGGGACGCCCTTGCCATACTTGAGATCGACGATCTCGATAACGCCGTCGCCGATGATGACCATATCCCCCGTTCCGAATCCGTTTTTGACCCAGCGACTGAAATCCAGCCGTTCCTCAACGAGAGCGATGCCCTGTGCCTCGTTGATCTTCTCGATACAGAGATCAACGTACTCACTGACGTACTCACCCATCTCGGGGGAGTAGAGCGCGTCATGTCGGATGCTGTCAATACGGAGTGTCAGACCGTTTTCGGATATCTCACCGAGCCAGTGCCGGATCCGCGCCTCTGCGAGTGCGTGGGCGAGCGTCCCCTCCTGCGCAGCTTCGCCCGCCTTGTCCGGGAACTTCCGTTCAAGGCGGGCAGATGGCGGGCAAGACAGCCACCGTTTGCTCCCCGATGCACTCAGAACTGCGTGTGCCATCAGAGCGCCCGTGCCTCTTTAAGGAAGTCCTCGAGCGCGACGTCCGAGATTTCGCTGAGTTTCTCAACGCCACAGTCTGCGAGGAGTGCCTTGAGTGCCTTGGACTTGCCGCTGCGTGCGATCGCGGCGCACTCCGCTTTCACTGTCTCACGGAGCTTCTTGTAGTCTGTCTCCGCATCGTCGGGAGCGGGGGCGGCGGTGCTGTCCAGCGCTGCCTCTTCAAGCAGCGGTGCCTCTTCCTCTGCAGCGACTTCCTCCGCGCTATTCGTCTCAGGTGCGGGCATCGGCGCAGGTGCGGGCTTCGTTTTTTCTTTGGGCGCGGGTTTTGCGGGGATGGGCTCATCCTTGTAGACCTTGTCAGGCACGATGACCGTCTCCGAGGACTTCGTCTTGTGCGGTACGTCGGGGAGGTCGATCTCCGTGCCGATCTCTGCGCTCGCTGAGATCTCGCTCTTGACCTTCGTGGATGCGCTGAGTGCCTGCAGCGAGCAGATGAGATTCGCGATGGCGTCCTTCTGTGCCCCCGCGATATCGCGCTCGGTGATGCTGATCTTGATTGTCATGTTGTAAATCCTCCTTGAGTTGTGTTATACTGTGTCTGTAAGTCTTTCTTGTCGCCCGGAGCGGTTAGCGTCGCTCCGGGTTCTTTTTGTTTGTGCGCCTGTAGGACGTGTGCCCGCTGGACAACTCAAAGCCCATAAGGATCGCCATTTGTACGAAGTCCGTGTGCTCCTTATCCGCAACCTCTTGTGTCGATGAAAACCTTGTGATTCCACGACTGAGGTCCCCCGCCGAGACGGTAAGGTTTGTGACCTACACCTCGGACGGTGCGCATACGCCCCATGCGCTAGGCATTACGCCCACATTTGTGATGATGCGCACGGTTCGCCGATCACGCTTCATGATGGTCATGCGTTGTGTATATGGATCCATTTCAGTTCTCCTCCTTGTTCAGTCGTTCCGCGAGTGCCATCGCCTCGGCCTCATCATCGGTCAGACCGCCCGCGTACTCGCGGTTACCGCTGTGATCGACGATGCGCATATCCTTGATGCGGTACACCTGATAGACCTTTCTCCCGCCAAGATACTGGCTCGAAATTTTCCACTCACTCCTCATTTCCGCTCCTCCTCTCCCTTGACCCAATAGGTCAGGGTCAATTTATCCCCGGGATAGATCATCCCGTGCCGATCGAGCAGCCAAGGATTGTTTTCCTCGACGCCGCTCTTGTACTCGAGGATATACCGGCGCGTGCCGGTATTCTTCCGCAGGTATGTCTCCGAGATCCCCCAAAGGGTATCACCCGGCTTGACAACGTAGACTTCCTCAACGAGGACGGCGTTCTTGCCGCCATCATGTGTTGCTGCCCCCGCACAGAGGATTGCGGTAAGTGCGATTGCCGCACCTACGAGAGCCTTCTTTCCAATCATGCGACCGCCTCCTTTCTTGCGCTCAGCAGTCCGCGATAGGCGGGCATATCTCTAATAAGTGCATCCAGCCAAGACTTCTTCATCTTGCGCTGCCCGCTGATCGGGTCGATCGTCCAGACCAGCTCGCCGCGCCCCATCTTCGCCGTCACAACGTCGGGCGTGATGTCCAGCCGCCGCGCGATCTCCTCGCGTCCGACAAGTCTGTCATCCTCCTGTGCTGCGGGCTGCGCCTCCTTGGACTGCTCTGCTTTGAGCTTTTGCAACTCTTCGCGGACGATGCTGCGGACGCTGCTGCGGATGATCTCCGAAAGCTCGTCCCGCAGCGCGTCAAACGGATTAGCATTTGTCATCGTGTCACCCCCTCTCGCGGTTGTTGCTCTCCTCCCCGCCGTGGTATAATCATCACGGAAAGGAGGTGTTAGTATGTCCGAGCCTAGAAAAGTAACCGGAGAGCCGACCAACGACCCGAATGACTTCTCCAAGCTCCCTCCGGAAATACAGCAGCATGTGCTTCAGTGGATCGACCAAACTTTTGCCAAGACCAAGACGATCCGACAGCGTCTCACGTCACTCTCGATTCGCAATATGTACGATCACGCTTTTGCTGATCGTGACACATATCTGACGAACGACGAGATGAAAGGTGCGCTGATTGCTGCTGGATTTCGTTTCTCCAAGAAGGAATTGGATCGCCCTAACAAAACCGATTACTACTACTTCAACCTGCAGCTTAGGAAAGAACCCAAGCAGTAACCTCATCCTTCGTAAAGGGCTTCTCGAAATACGCGCTGATTTCGGAACGCCCTTTTTCTGTGTAGTCCATACATACCTCGAGCAGGACGACGCCTTTGCGCGCGTCCATGTCGGGTATGGCGTACGGGCCTGCCCACATCTCTGTTCCCTCGATCGTCCCCGCCTCCGTAACTTTCGCGTATCCGGCATGATGAAAGAGCGTACACAGCGTTGACTTGCCGTGCCCCTGCGGGCCGTAGAAATGAACACCCTTCCCTGTCGCAAGGGCTTCCTTCAAAAGCCCAACCTGAGCCTCTG
>CALJPB010000054.1 GCA_937981305.1 uncultured Selenomonas sp. | reverse complement strand
AGCGCATCTTATTGCCGCCGATGTTGTCGACCAGCTCCGTACCCTTCTCGTAACCATAGTGTACGCCATACCAGTGCGTGAGGAGGCGCAGCGCGTTGAACGCGACGAAGAAGATGATCGGGCCGAGGATGCTGCCCGTGAGTGCAATGCCCGCGCCGAGTGCGGCGAGAACGGGACGCAGCGTCCCCCAGAAGATCGGGTCGCCGACGCCCGCGAGCGGTCCGATCAGACCGACCTTGACGCCCGAGAGCGTCTGCTGGCTGATGTCAGCACCGTTCGCGCGCTTTTCCTCCATGGCGGCAATGATGCCCATGATCGCCGCCGCCACGAACGGCTGCGTGTTGAAGAACTCGAGATGACGCTTGAGCGCCGCCTTCAGCTCGTCGCCCTGATAGAGCTTCTTGAGTGCCGGCATCAGCGCAACGCAGAAGCCCATCGCCTGCATACGCTCAAAATTGAACGATCCGAGCAGGAAGTTGGAGCGAACGAAGATCCAGAAGAGATCTTTCTTGTTTAATGTCTTTTCCATCGTCCTACCTCCTTACATCAGATCCGAATCATCAATATCATCGACGGGATTTCCCGTACCGGCACCCGCTGCCGCGACCTGCGACTCGCGCTCAATCCCCTTGATGTGGAAGTACGCGCAGAGAAGACCGACCGCACCGAAGCCGATCAGGTTGAAATCCGTGAAGACCGCGAGCAGGAATCCGAGGAAGAAGTACGGCATGAGCGACTTTGCATTCATCATGTTGATGACCATCGCATAGCCGACGACGACGATGAAGCCGCCCGCGACCTGCAGACCGCGTGTCACGACCTCGGGGATCGAACTGAGCATGGCACTGACCGTGTCCGTGCCTGCAATGAGCGCGACGAGCGCAGCGGGAACGGCGACGCGGATCGCCTGCAGCATCAGACCTGCGACATGGCACATCTCGATGCCGAACATATTGCCATCCTCGGCAAATTTGTCCGCGAGATGCTGGAAGAAGACGGTGATCGTACGCACGAAGATCGTGAGCACCTGCCCTGCCGCCGCCAGAGGAACGGCAAGGGCGATGCCTGCGGCGATGTCCTGATGTCCGACGATGACGAGGATGGTCGCCACCACCGAGGCGAGCGCCGCATCCGGAGCCATCGCAGCTCCGACGTTCATCCATCCGAGCGCCATGAGTTCGAGCGTGCCGCCGAGGATGATGCCCGTTGTGATATCGCCGAGCACAAGTCCGACGAGCGTACAGGCGATCAGCGGACGATGAAACTGCGCCTCATCGAGCACGCTCGCCATGCCCGTAATCGCCGCGACGACGATGAGCATTACAAACTGTACGGTATCCATAAATCCAACCTCCCATTTCCTACCCCCAAATGGATGGGAGCCCTTCCAAGACCGTTATGCGAGCCCCTTTGCCTTGAGCGCCGCCATCACGTCGCCCTTCGGCTCGTTCCACAGCTTGCGGATCTCCACCTCGATCCCCATATCGAGGAGTTCCTTGATCGCCTGGACGTCTTCCGCGTTGACCGCAACCGCCTGCGAGATCATCGTATCGCCGTCCTTGAAGCACTTGCCGCCGAGGTTGACCGACTTGAACGGGATACCGCCCTTCACCGCACGCACCACATCGGCGGGATTTGTGAAGAGGAACAGCGTCTTGAACGAATCATACTTCGGGTCTTTGTACGCGGCGACAGCCTTGTCCACGGGAATGACGTACGCCTTGATTCCGGGAGGCGCGACCTGGATGAGCAGCTTCTTGCGCATCTCGTCCTGTGCGACATCATCGTTGACGCACATGATGCGGTTGCAGCCCGTCATCTTCGTCCAGACGGTCGCAACCTGTCCGTGAATCAGACGGTCGTCAATACGGCAAAATGCGATTTCCATGATAAATCCCCCTCATTGCAGAAACGAATCATTACACTGGTTATATTGTATCAAAAAGAGAAATAATGTCATCTGAAGTCTGTCACATCTTTTCAGGTTTTTTTCATGACAAATGTCATGAAGTCATTCTTTTCTGCTCTTTGTCAAAATTTATGCTATAATGAGATGCATAAAGGGGGAGGATGCCATGCGGCTTACGGAACGAATCAACGCGCATCTGCGCGATCTCAGCGATGCGGATCGGTGCATCTGGCGGTATATCGAGGGCAACCGTGCGGCAGCAAGCCGCGCATCCATCCATGAACTCGCACGCGCGTGCGCCGTGTCGAGTGCCTCCGTCGTGCGCTTCGCACAAAAGCTCGGCTTTGACGGGTTCGGCGAGATGAAGGCGGTCATGCGGATGGAGAAGACGGCTCATCCCATCCCCGCAAATGATGTCAGAACCTCGCTCGGCAGCTTTTACGATCAGACATGGCGCACACTTATGCGCCGCGACTATACGCGTGCAAGCCGCCTCATCCATGAGGCGCACCGCGTCTTTGCCTATGCCTCGGGTTATGTGCAGACGAACGTCATGCAGGAGATGAAACGTCTCTTCGTCTATGACAACATTTTCATCTACGAGATTGCGGGACGTGAGGAGTTCTACTCCGTCTATCAGACGGCAGGGAAGGACGACCTCTTCATCTTCATCTCGCTCTCGGGCGAATCCGAGCGCGTCGTGGAGTTCGCTGACCGACTGAATCTCAAGGGGGTGCCCATCCTCTCCATCACGGAGATGCGGCACAATGCACTCGCCGCACGCTCCACAGAGAATCTCTACGTCATGCCCGCAGAATTTGCCCTGCCCGAAAACGAGGCGCGTCTCCAGTTCAAATCCATGCTCGCGTATTTTCTCCTGCTCGAGATCTGGTATGTGCATTACAGGCTTTATGTGCAGGAACAGGCGGAATGAAACAAATTTCATCCTATGTACCATGGTACAGTCTCCGTACATCCCTCCCGAATGCCGCGAACCTATTGCGTTCGCGGCATTTTTGCGCTATCTTTGGGACAGTGGATTTCATATTCCTTTCAGTTTCATTCTCGGGAGGCGCAGAGCTTCCCCGCCGTAGGGGTTTGGTTTTGGGATAAGGAGGAACGCACATGGCACTCAGCAAGGATGTCATCATGCAGAACATGCAGCGGTTCGGCGGCGCGATGTATACGCCCGTCATCCTGTTTGCATTCTTCGGTCTGACGGTGGCGGTGTCCATCGTCTGCAAGAACGAGGGGCTCTTGGGCAGCATTGCCGCACAGGGAACGCTCTGGTACGATTTCTGGTTCGTCGTCGAACAGGGTGCGTGGACGGTGTTCGCGCAGATGCCCATTCTCTTCGCGATTGCCGTTCCCATCGGCTTTGCGAAGAAAGAGCCCGCACGCTGTGCGATGGAATCTTTCGTCATCTATATGCTCTTCAACTACTTCATCTCCGCATTCCTCACGCTCCACGGCAGCGCGTTCGGCGTGGACTACAGCCAGCCGGCAGGTCCCGGCACGGGGCTTGCGATGATCGCGAACATCAAGACGCTCGACATGGGCATGCTCGGCGCGATCTTCATCGCCTGCTGCACGGCGTTCCTGCACAACCACTTCTATGACACGAACATCCCCGACTGGCTCGGCATCTTCAAAGGTCCTGCGTTCGTCGTCGCGGTCGGCTTTGTCGTCATGATCCCGATGGCACTCCTCTTCTGCATCGTCTGGCCGGCGGTACAGCACGCCATCGAGCAGTTCCAGTTCTTCCTCAAGACCAGCGGCATCCTCGGTGTCTGGGCATACACCTTCTCGGAGAAAATGCTCCTGCCGGCAGGTCTGCATCACTTCATCTATCTCCCGTTCATGTTCGGTCCTGCGGTCGTGGACGGCGGCATCCAGGCATACTGGCTCGGACATATCAACGACTTCATGGTCAGCGGACAGTCGCTGCGCGAACTCTTCCCCGAGGGCGGCTTTGCCCTCCACGGCAGCGGCAAGGTCTTCGGTCTGCCGGGCGCGGCGCTTGCAATCTACATGTGTGCAAAGCCCGAAAAGCGCAAGAAGACGGCGGCGCTCCTCGTCCCCGCAACGATTACGGCGGTTCTGTGCGGTATCACAGAGCCGATTGAGTTCACCTTCCTCTTCGTCGCACCGCTTCTCTATCTCCTGCACGCACTGCTCTCGGCGACGCTCTCCGCAACGCTCTATGCAATCGGACTCTCGGGCAACTTCGGCGGCGGTCTGATTGACTGCTTCGTACAGAACTGGATTCCGCTCTTTTCGTATCACTATGTAACGTATCTCATGCAGATCGGCATCGGTCTCTCATTCACGGCGATCTACTTCTTCGTCTTCCGTTTCGTCATTCAGCTCAAGGACTACAAGACCCCCGGCCGCACGGACGACGGCGTGGAGGACAAGCTCTTTACCAAGGCGGACTACAAGGCAAAGCAGGCGGGTGCTGCAGGTGCTGCGGCTGCCGCTCCCGGCATGAAGCTCGACGAGCGCGATGTCAAGGCGCGTGCCTTCCTCGACGGTCTCGGCGGCGCGGCGAACATCAAGGACGTGACGAACTGTGCAACGCGTCTGCGCGTCACGGTCAACGATCCCGAGCAGGTTGCTCCGTCGTCTGTATTCACCGATGCGGGCGCACACGGACTTGTCCGCAACGGCCACGCATTCCAGGTCATTGTCGGTCTCTCTGTCCCGCAGATCCGCGAGCGCTTCGAGGCACTCCTCACCGCTCCCGCCTCGGATGTGACCGAAGTTGCCGTCGGCACGGAGAAGTCCGTCGCCATCAACGCGGTCACAACGGGTCACGTCATCGACATGAGCGAGGTCAAGGACGAGATGTTCTCGCAGAAGATGATGGGCGACGGTGTTGCGGTCGAGCCGACCGAGGGCGTTGTGGTCGCTCCTGCGGATGCCGAGGTCACGATGGTCATGGAGGACAGCCGCCATGCGGTAGGACTTCGTATGGACAACGGCGCGGAGCTCCTCATCCACATCGGTGTGGACACGGTAAAACTCGAGGGCAAGGGCTTTGAACTCCTCGTCAAGATGGGCGAGAGCGTGAAGGCAGGTGCGCCGCTCGTGAAGTTCGACCGCGATGTGATTCATGCGGCGGGCTATCAGGACACGGTCATCATGGCGGTCACGAACTCCGCCGAGTACCCGCTCATGAAGAAGACGACGGGCATGGATGCCAAGGCGGGCGAAACCCCTGTGCTGACATTCTGAGCGTTTTGATTCGTGCACAACATTCAACCGGAAAGCGAAAAGCCTCCCCCGTCAGAGCGGGGGAGGGGGACCGCTTGCGGTGGAAGGGGCGCTTTGAACGTGCGTGTGCGAACTCCGCACGGACAATTTGCGGGCAAGCATAACCGTACAAAGTATCTACACGAAATTCACATAACTGCACAGTAACTTTGCAGGAAAGGAACAAGCATGAAAGCAGCGAAATGGTGGCAGAACACCGCTGTCTACCAAATCTACCCCAAGAGCTTCAACGATACCACGGGCAGCGGCACGGGCGATCTGCGCGGCATCACCGAGAAGCTCGACTATCTGAAGGATCTCGGCGCGGGTGCGCTTTGGCTCACCCCCGTCTATCCCTCGCCCATGGTCGACAACGGCTACGACATCAGCGACTACACGGGCATCAATCCCCAGTTCGGCACGCTCGCCGACATGGAGGAACTGATCGCCGAGGCAAAGAAGCGCGATATGCGCATCGTCATGGATCTCGTCTACAACCACAGCTCCGATCAGCATCCGTGGTTCATCGAGTCGAAGTCCGGCCGCAACAATCCAAAGAGCGACTGGTACATCTGGCGCGATGCGAAGGAGGACGGCAGTGCGCCGACGAACTGGCGCGGCATCTTCGGCGGCTCGGCGTGGACATACTGCCCCGAGCGCGATCAGTACTACCTCCACACCTTTGCCGAGGCGCAGCCTGACCTCAACTGGGAGAATCCCGAGGTGCGCGCAGCCCTCTTTGCGGCGGCGAACTTCTGGCTCGACAAGGGCGTCGGCGGCTTCCGCATCGACGCAATCACCTACATCAAGAAGCCCGCTGTCTTCGAGGACGGCACGCCCGACGGGGCGGACGGTATGGTGAGCATCCACGATATGACGGCGAACACCCCCGGCATCCTCGACTTCCTGCATGAGTTCCGCAGAGAGGTCTTTGACGGACACGACATCTTTACCGTTGGCGAGGCAAACGGCGTCTCGGTCGCGGAGCTCCCCAACTGGGTCGGCGAGAACGGCGTGTTCTCCATGCTGTTCGAGTTTGCCCACGTCCTCGTTCCGTACGAGGGCGGCGAATGCTGGTCGAAGATGCTCCCGTGGAAGCTCACAAAGCTCAAGGGGGCACTCTCGGCGAGTCAGGCGGGTGTTGCCAAGGAGGGCTGGTATCCGATCTACTTCGAGAACCATGACCGCGCACGCTCCGTCAACTACTTCTTCCCGAAGGGCGGCGATACACGCCTTGCCGCAAAGGCACTCGCAACGGTCCTCATGACGCTGCGCGGCACGCCCTTCATCTACGAGGGCGAAGAGCTCGGCATGACCAACGTCAAGTGGGACAGCATCAACGCTTATGATGATATTTCCTCTCATGGGCAGTACGAGCTTGCGCTCAAGGAAGGATTCAGCCCCGCAGAGGCTCTGTCCTTTGTCCACTTCAACAGCCGCGACAATGCACGCACGCCGATGCAGTGGGACACGTCGGAACACGCGGGCTTTACAACGGGAACGCCGTGGCTGCCCGCAAACGAAAACTACCGCGAAATCAATGCGGCGGCCGAGGCACGGGATGCGGATTCCGTCCTCTCCTACTACAAGCAAATCATCCGTTTGCGCAAGACAAATCCCGTACTGCTCGGCGGTGTCTATGAGGAACTGCTCGCGGACAATGAACAGATCTACGCCTTCTCGCGTACGGCTGGCTCGCGCCGCATCGTTACAGCGGTCAACTTCTCTCTGGAGGAGGCGCAGCTGCCCGCAGGGTTCCTAAAGGGTGTGCGCCTGATCGGAAGCTATGCGGATGCACCGAAAAATGTGCTTCGTCCGCTCGAGGCGGTTGTCTATGAGGAGGAAGTAAAATGAAGGTAGCGGCAAGCGACTACGATGGCACGCTGCTCAGGGGCGGCAAAATCGACGCAGAGACGAAGGAGGGCATCGCCCGCTGGCGTGCCGCAGGGCACAAGTTCGGTGTCATCTCCGGCCGCGACTACGGGATGCTCGTGCCCCAGCTTGAGGAGTACGGGGTCGAGTTCGACTATACCGTCTGCAACAACGGCGGCATCATACGGGGTGCGGATGCATCCGTACGATTTCAGGCAGAGATTGATCCTCGCGCGCTCACGGCGATTGCGTCGGAGCCGAGCGCACAGAAGTCCTTTCACTTCGCCTTCTCAGCAGCAGATGTGACCTACCTCTGCCACCACTCCGAGGGCTCGTGGATCGAGCGCGAAGCAAAGGACTGGGACTTCCCCATCGTCTACATCACGGAAGCCGACATCGGAGGGCTGACGGGGATTCAGCAGTTCTCGCTCGGCTTTCATGAGCCTGCGCTGTCCGATGAATGTGCCGCCGTACTGAACGCAAAACTGGGGGATAAGATTCACGCGTTCCCGAATGCGTGCAGCCTTGACATCACGCCCGCCGGCATCAGCAAGGATCAGGGCATTCACACGCTCCTCTCCGTCATGGGATGGGACGGCGCGGAGGTGTTCGCCATCGGCGACGAAACGAACGACCTGCCGATGCTGAAAGCGTGGAACGGATACTCGCTCACCACGGCACGCCCCGAGATACAGGCACAGGCAAAGCAGGTATTCCCGAGCGTCGGCGCAATGCTCGATCACTTCCGTTAAAGGGCAATA
>CALJPB010000053.1 GCA_937981305.1 uncultured Selenomonas sp. | reverse complement strand
GTTGATATCCCCGGAGACAAGTCAATCTCGCACCGCAGCGTCATGTTTGCGGGGCTCGGGGATACGCCTGTGCATATCCGCAACTTCCTCCATGCGGCGGATTGTCTCTCGACGGTTCATGTAATGCGTGCGCTCGGCAGCACGGTCGAATTTCTGAACGAAAACGAACTGATTGTTACGGGAAAAGGTCTGCATGGGCTGACAGAACCGATGACCGTACTGGATGCGGGAAACTCGGGGACGACGCTGCGCCTCATGATGGGGCTGCTCGCGCCGCAGCAGTTCCTCTCGGTGTTCTGCGGTGACGCATCGCTGACGCGCCGCCCGATGGGGCGCGTGCTCCTGCCGCTCTCCGCGATGGGCGCACGAATCTATGGACGAAATACAAACAACAACCTCCCGCTTACGATTGTACCGACGGGAGAGAAGCTGCGCGGTATCCACTATGAGAGCCCCGTTGCGAGCGCACAGGTCAAGTCTGCAATCCTGCTCGCAGGGCTCTATGCGGATGCACCGACCACCGTGACAGAGCCATATGTATCGCGTGACCATACGGAGCAGATGCTCGCGGGCTTTGGCGTGCGTTTGGAGCGCACAGGGACGAGTGTTACCATTTTCCCAGTGAAGGCGGGGGGCTATTCTGCGCCCGAGGAAATCACCGTGCCGGGGGATATCAGCTCGGCAGCGTACTTCCTCGTCGCGGGCAGTATCATTGAGGACAGCAGCCTTTTGCTGCGGAATGTGGGCATCAACCCGACACGCACGGGCATTCTGGATGTGCTTACAGAGATGGGGGCGCATATCACGCTCCGAAATGAGCGCACGAGCGGCGGCGAGCGCGTGGCGGATCTCACGGTCGAGACAGCTCCTCTGCGCGGTGTGTCTTTTGGTGCGGAGATCATGCCGCGCCTCATCGACGAGATTCCGATTATCGCCGTCGCCGCGCTCTTTGCCGAGGGCGATACCGTCATTACGGGTGCGGGCGAACTGCGCGTGAAGGAGACGGATCGTCTTCATGCGATTGCGACGGAGTTCCAAAAGA
The DNA here is from genome assembly GCA_937981305.1 of uncultured Selenomonas sp. Taxonomy (GTDB): domain Bacteria; phylum Bacillota; class Negativicutes; order Selenomonadales; family Selenomonadaceae; genus Centipeda. The sequence continues at coordinate 2,391 of CALJPB010000053.1, read as the reverse complement.
TTGCTCCCGGCAGCATCGAGGAGCGCGAAGATGGGCTTATCATTCATGGAAAAACAGAGATCCAAAGGGCGCAGGCGAGCAGTTACGGCGATCATCGCATGGCAATGTCGCTTGCTGTCCTCGGTGCGGCGGCAAAGGGTGTTATCATCGAGGAGTCGGACAGCGTGAATATTTCCTATCCGACGTTTTTTTCCGAAATTGAGCGGCTGTGAATGAGGAGGATTTTGATATGAAACGTGTGATAGCGATTGATGGACCTGCCGGTGCGGGCAAGAGCACCGTTGCAAAGATTGTGGCGGAAAAACTCGGTTATACCTACATCGACACGGGGGCTATGTACCGCGGTGTTGCCTGGAAGACGCTGCAGCAGTCGCAGGAGGCGCGTGATGAGGATATACTGCGTGCCGTCCATGACATCGACGTACGCCTTGCCTGTACGGAGAACGGCACACGCGTCACGGTCGATGGTATGGATGTTACACGTGAGATTCGCACGCCCGAAGTCACCCACATTGTCTCTCGCGTCGCTGCACTTGGTCCTGTGCGTGAAAAGATGGTGGAGCTGCAGCGTGCGATGGCGGCGGACAGCGCGGTCGTCATGGACGGGCGCGACATCGGGACGAACGTGCTCCCGAATGCCGATGTGAAGATATTCCTGACGGCATCCGTCGAGGAGCGTGCACGTCGGCGGTATGACGAGATGAAGGAAAAGGGCTATGCGGTCGATTTTGACGAACTGAAACAGGAGATTGCCTCGCGCGACAAGCAGGACAGCGAGCGTGCAATCTCGCCCCTGCGTCAGGCGGAGGATGCCGTTTTGCTCGACTCTACGGCACTCTCCATTGATGCGGTTGTCGCACGGATTTTGGAACTCTCGGAATAGGCGGTCGCTATGCTGTACGGATTTTTACAGATTGTATTTCGGCTCTTTTTCTACATCGTCTTTCGCACACGCGTCTATGGGCGCGAGAACATCCCCGCAGAGGGGGCAGTGATTCTCGCCGCGAACCATGCGAGCAACATTGATCCGCCGCTTATGGCGAGCCTCATCGACCGCCCTGTCAGCTATATGGCGAAGATTGAACTGTTCGAGAACCCGATCTTTGGCGCGGCGATCCGCCGCTGTCACGCATTTCCCGTCAAGCGCGGCGAATCCGACCGCGGCGCGATCAAGGCGGCGGTCACGGTGCTCAAGGAGGGGCGTGTGCTCGGACTTTTCCCGGAGGGGACGCGCAGTAAGACGGGTGAACTGCAAAAGGCGGAGGCAGGCGTTGCCCTGATCGCAGCGATGACAGGTGCGCCGATTGTTCCCGTTGCCATCCTCAACACACACCGCATCTTCTCCAATGGCGGACTTATCCCGCAGCTGCGCATCATGTACGGAGAGCCGATCACGTTCGACGGCGACCGCAAGAGCAAGGAGGCACTGGATGCATTCTCTGGTGAGATCATGGCACACATCGCACACATGAAGGATGAGCTGAGCAAAAAGTAGGTTAGAGCCGTTGATCCCGTTTTTTTAGGAAATGCCATTTCCCGAAAGAACGAAATTAACGGCTTATTTCTATGAATACCTTAAGGTTCTCCATAGAATCTATGCAGGAAATTTACAGAAAAAAGGGATAATATGAGGGGCAGAGAGGGGGCTGTTCGTTGCAGGTAGCAATACTCGCGAGCGGAAGCAAGGGAAATTCGGTCTATGTCGAGCTGGACGGTGTACGTATTCTGGTGGATGCGGGCATCAGTGCGGCACGGATCACGAAAGGCTTGCGTGCACGTGGCGTAGAGCCGCAGAGTCTCGATGCCGTACTCGTCACACATGAGCACATCGACCATGTGCGCGGGCTGAAGACGCTCGCAAAACAATATCATCTGCCGATTCTGGCGACGCGTGGGACGCTTGCAGGCATTGACGGCGGCGCGGCATTCGAGGACGATCTGCGGGGGATTACGGGCGATTTCAAGATTGGCGAGGTTGCGGTGCATCCCTTTGCCATCTCCCATGATGCAGCAGAGCCGTGTGGTTTCCGCATCGAAGGCTCGCACTGCTGCACGATTGCGACCGACCTCGGCGTTGTCACCGATACGGTGCAGGAGGCGATGGAGGGGGCGGATGTCCTCGTACTTGAGGCAAACCACGATGCCGATCTCCTGCGGCGGGGCAGCTACCCGTGGCCGCTCAAGCGGCGCATTCTCTCGAATCGCGGGCATCTCGCAAACGGAGAGGCGGCATGGGCACTCACGCGCATGAAGAAACACCCGCGCAAGGTCTACCTCGCGCACCTCTCGGAGGAGAACAACCGCCCCGCGCTCGCGTGTGATACCGTGCAGGACATCCTTTCCTCACGAGGGATGACGCTCGATGTGGAGAGCTGCCTGCCGGAGGGCGGA
>CALJPB010000052.1 GCA_937981305.1 uncultured Selenomonas sp. | reverse complement strand
GGATTCCAAACGCGCTTCGCTTGAACGGTTAAAATCCGCAGGGGGCAGAACGTGTCCTTTGTTCCGCTTGCTTCACTAGGGTTTGCTACGGGGCATCGCATGGCGGCGATGCCTTTTATCGTGAACTACTCCCGATAGGATTTTATGTCCTCGGGGAAGGCGTAGATCTCGCCGACCGTGTCGAGCTCACCCGAGAGGTAGCGGTCGATGTCGTCCACGTCGATGTAGAGCTTGCAGTCGATCTCGAGATAGCCCTGCTCGCGTGCCTCCGAGAGGTCGCGGATCGCGATGAGCTTTTCGCGGAGTTTCAGAAGATCCGTGCGCGTTGCGTGTACATCGAGACGCAACTGCGGTACGCCGTATTCCTTGAGTACTTCATCCATGGTCATACGTTGTGACATAGTAGATTCCTTTCGTTTGCATATCATTATTGACTATTTGTCTTTATCCTATCCGATGATACTGAATTTTGACTGAAATTGGATGGCACAGCGTCCCTTTCCTCCTGCGCCCGCCGGTTCCGCAGAGCGAGGAGGGCGGCGGTGAGGGTGCGCTTTTCGTGCAGATATGTCTCGTAGTCGAGATCGCCGACGGCGTTCTGCATCCGTACCGCAAGGGCGTGTATGGCAGCCTCCGTGCGGCGGATGGCGACATCCGTATCCCGCATGAACATCCCCCCAATCTCCTGTATATTGTAACAGGATTGAGAAAAATTGTCTATATGCGTGTGGAAAGCTGTGTTATAATGGAAATTATTTGAACAATAATAAGGAGTTTGCTTTGAAGAAGATATTCTATGAAACGGTTCGAGAGAATACGCTTGCGCTGCAGCGGTCACAGCACACGCAGCGCACGCGCTTTATTCTGGCGCGTACGCTGGTCTTCCCTGCAATGCTGATTGTTTTGATACACGCCTATGATATGGGGGCGGCGGCGGAGGGGATGCTCGGTGGATTTCTGCTGCTGCTGTTTGCCGTGCTTGTGGCGCGTCATCGGAAGCTGGAGCGGATGCGTCTCCTGACGAAGGCATATCTTGCGGTGACGGCGGGCTATCTCATGCGCTTCTCGGGGGAGTGGAAGTCTCTGCCCGAGGATGGTGCGCCGTATGCGAAGGAGTCGCGGCCGCCTGATCGGGATCTGCATATCTTCGGTACGGCATCGCTCTACCAATACCTCTGTGCTGCGCGAACGCAGGCGGGACGGCAGCGTCTCGCCGCTGCGCTCACGGCGACACCGAAGGATCTCGCTCGCACACGGCTGCGGCAGGCGGCGGGGGCGGAGCTGTTGGTGCATCCGCTGCTCTGCCTCGAACTGGAGGCACGCGGGGCGCGTCTGCCGGACGGGCACGATACACGCGAGCTCGCGAAGGAACTGGCGCAGCCCCTCAATGGATCGCTAAAACTCATCTCCTGTATTGGCATTGTATTTGCAAATCTGTTTGTTTTCTCGTTTTTTTGGATGCTGTTCGCGGGCGGATCATGGGCGATTCCGCTCATCCTCTTTATGTTCAACCTGACGGTCTCGATTGCGTTCTATCCGCGCACGCAACGGGAGTTGTCTCCGCTGGGGCATATGGCGCGGGAGCTTCGGCTCTACGGGCGGATCTTTCACACACTCGAGCGTGCGCCGCTGCGCGGGGAGGCGTTCGCGACAATCCTCGCGCCATTCTTTGCGCCTGTGCGTGCAACGACGGCGCAGAGTCGTCTCACGACCCTTGCCGAGTGTGCGGCGATGCGGCGGAACTTTGTCTTTTATATCATTGCCAACGGTGTGCTCCTGTGGGATTTGCACTGTATGGCGTATTTCTCCCATTGGCGCACACAGGCGGGAGCAGCGGCGGCGGGCTGGCTGAAGGTCTGGGCGGAGGTGGAGGTGCTGCTCTCGCTTGCACGGATCGGGCATACGCGTGAGGTGCATACATTTCCACAGTTTCTTGACGGTGCTGTGCCGCATCTCGATACAGAGGGCGCGATGCCCCTTGTGATCCCCGAGGAGACGGCGACGCCGAACGATGCGTACCTTGCGGCGGGGACGCTTGTCATCACAGGGTCGAATATGTCCGGAAAGACGACGTATATGCGAACGCTGGGTTCTAACGCTGTACTTGCATACGCCGGTGCGCCTGTGTGTGCACAGTCCTTTGCACTCACGCCGATGGCGGTCTATACGTCGATCCAGATCAGCGACGATCTCGCGGGCGGCATTTCGACGTTCTACGCGGAGCTCCTGCGCATCAAGAAGATGATGGAATGCAGCAGGCGCGGGAGGCCGATGCTCATTCTGATCGACGAGATCTTTCGCGGAACGAACTCCGCCGACCGCATTGTCGGGGCGCGTGAGGCGATCAGGCGCCTGACGCTGCCGCACGCGATCACGATTGTGACGACGCATGACTTTGAGCTGTGCGACCTCGGCCGCGAGGGCGTGCCTGTGGCGAATGCGCATTTTGAGGAGCACTACGAGGGGGATAAGATCCTCTTTGACTTTAAGATCCGCGCGGGCCGCTGCCGCACGACGAACGCGCAGTATCTACTGCGGATGGCGGGCATCATGGGGGAGTGAGGGGCGCTTGCCGCTTGCTGCTTGCAATCGTGACATCCCCTGCAAAATCTGTTATAATAGGAACGTATTTTACATAAGGAATCGCTGAAAGGATATGGAATGAGTGAGCAAGGTGCTCGCCCTGCCGCGACGGCGGGGGTTATGACGGCTGCGGCGGTGGTCTACGCGCTCGCGGCGATCTATCTGCCGATGCTGACAATGCTGATGGGGATGTTCTGGCCGGTCTTTATCGCGCTCGTTACGGTGCGCGAGGGGCTGCGCTGGGGCGTGCTTGCGGCTGCTGCCTCCCTCCTGCTCACGATGCTGTTTGCAACGCCGGTGACGGGGGCGTTCTTCGTGCTCTCGTTTGCACCGACCGGGATTGTTCTCGGCGCACTCTTTCGACGGCGGGAAAAGACGGTGCGTGCCCTCGTGGGCGGCGCACTCGCCTCACTCGCCGGCAAGATTGCGGCGGCGGGGATGATGCTGCTGCTCTTCGGGCTGAATCCGTTTGCGATGGATGTCTCAACGGCGAACGCGACACTGGATGAGACGCTGGCGATGTACCGCTCCCTCGGTATGGATGAGGCACAGCTGGAGGAGACGCGCGTCGCGTCGACGCAGGTGCTCGAGCTGTTCGTGCTCATGCTGCCCGCGCTGTTTCTCGGCAGTTCCGTGGTCGAGGTGACGGCGTGCTTTGCCCTCCTGCGCAAGGTGCTCACGCGTCTGGGACTTCCGGTCTCGCCGCTGCCCGCGTTTACGGAGTGGCGTTTGCCGGTCTTTTTCCCGTATCTTTTCGCATTCTCTCTGATTGCAATCTACTGGGGAACGACGCGCGAGATCACCCTGCTCTATCAGGCGGGGCTGAACGGCTATCTGATCGCATTCATCG
>CALJPB010000051.1 GCA_937981305.1 uncultured Selenomonas sp. | reverse complement strand
GAATCCCCTTTGCTGATAAGCCCAACGGCTACCTGTGCGATTCGCTATCAGCATAAATCAACGTATGACAATTACATGAGTTACCGTCTTCATCCTGCAAATATCATAAGGGATTATGAAAACGGACATGATATTCTTCCCTACTACATCCCGCACATCGTTGCGTTTCCACCGGAACAGGCTGCACGAATGATTGACAATTTTATTCGCTTGCGTCTGCTTGAGTGTCCCGATGGGCTTACGTTGACGGATGAGAATGCCTATTCGATGTTTTTCATGGATAACTATATGCAGTCCATTGACCTCTCTGATGATTCAGAGCAGGAGTTGGCGCACACAATCGGCGTTTTGACGCCGACGGAGTTCGGCAAACATTTCTATGGTGTCTGTATTGACGAACCATCCGAGACACCCGCGCCCCTTTCGGATGAAGATATTGAAGCCGAGGTTGCCGCCTACCGCGCCGCGCTCATCGCCGAAAAAGAGGCTGCATCAGCATCCTCCTCTACCGCCTCCGCCGCAAAACGGGCATAAAAAAAGACCGCTCCTAGGCGGTAGGAAGGAAACTGTATGGACATATTCGACTTTGGCAGTGCAAAAGATACCGCCATACTGAAAACGATTCAAGAGCGATGTTCCACGCATAACCTCCAATGGACGAATCACATACTTCTGCGTCTCTTTCAGCGCGGCATATCTATCGACGATGTGACACACGCACTTGAAACGGGCGAAATTATTGAACGTTATCCCGAAGACTATCCGCATCCAAGCTATTTGATTTTCGGTGTAACAGTAAAGAACGCATGGCTTCATGTCGTCTGCGGCATCAGCATCGACAGTCTTCATCTCATCACCGCCTATTATCCAGATCCCGAACGTTGGGAATCCGACGGAAAGACACGAAAGGAGAAAACACAGTGAGCTGCTTTATGTGCAAAGGATCGCTTGAGGAGAAAAAAACCACGTTCATGGTTGACCTCGGAGATCACATCATTATCATCAAGGACGTTCCTTCCTACGTCTGCTCCCAGTGCGGGGATACCACCTATAACGATGAGGTTGCCCGTGTGCTTGAACAGATTGTCGAATCCCTGCGCCACGCTCCGACGGAAATGTCTGTTGTGAACTATGAGCATCGCCCTGCTGCATAACGCATCGCAGAAAAAGAGGCTGCATTAGCATCCTCCTTTACCGCCGCCGCAAAAATGGCATAAAAAAGACGCCATCGTAGGCGGCAAACAACAGGATCAAATATCGATATTTTACCATTTGAAATATCCGTAACCCGTTGATTTTATTGACTTTATAGGACAGGATCAAAACGCCTAACCGCCTCGAATCCGACACGGTTAAACCGGTCGATTTCGACGGGGTTGGAAATGCAATTTGCCAACATCGGCAAAACACAACCTGTAAGAATTTCTTACACATTCGTTGATGGATACAAAAATCAACGAAAAATAAAGGTATTCGACAAACACCTTTATCCGATCAACATATCCTCCACTTTACTTTTCTCCCGATTTATGTACTCATACTTGACTTTTTTTGTCAAGTAAATGCACACTTTTCCGCGAAAAAGTAAAGTAACCAGTTGTTCGGCATCCCCGAACAACTCAACTGTAAAAAATCCGCTATTTTTTCCCACCACGGCAAACAACTGGGAAAATTCTGCGATTCCTTCCTAGTTGCAAATAAACATTTTGCAACTGAATATTTTGTCGGCACCGACAAAACGCCAGACCATTCCGTGCACGTGCACGATATGATCCTCAAAAACAAAAAAGCCGCCCTCACTGCGCCAACAGAGAGAGCGGCGGACATGACGCGAATCATGCCAACTTGCAAACAAATTCTACCATGATTCGCCTCCTATTTCAAGGAGGTTTTATTTATGTCCAAGATACGCATAAGAAGGCGCGGAAACACCTATTCCTATAGCTTCGACATCTCGAAGAATCCGCGCCGCATGAAGGAGAAAGGGGGCTTTGCCACCGAGGATGAAGCATTCGACGCAGGAGTAAAAGCCTATGCCGACTGGAAAAGCGGCAACATCGGCATCACGTCAGAAAAGGTCAAGCTGCGGGACTACCTCGCATCGTGGCTCGAGAATGTCGTGCGCCCGAATGTGAAGCGGACAACCTACCGCAACTATGCGAGTGCCGTCATAACCCGTATCGCCCCTCATCTCGGCGATATGGACGTACAGGAGATTCGCCCGCGCGATATTGACGGATGGTTGATGCAGCTTGCAAGGAGCGGGATGAGCCAAGGTACAATCCGGCAGTCAAAGGCGGTTCTTTCTGTTGCGATGAAATACGCCGTCTACCCCGCCGAGCTCATTCAGAGAAATCCGACGACGGGGCTAAATATTCCGCGCAGCGCACCGCGCAACGTCATAAAGCGCACAGTCATTACCCCGGAGCAATTCGCCGCCCTGAACCCGAATGGCAGATACTATCCCCTACTCAAAATCCTCTATCATACGGGACTACGCCTCAGTGAAGCACTGGGGCTCACATGGGACGATATCGACCTTGTGACCGGCACATTCACCGTAACGAGACAACGGATTCAGGCGGGATATTTCGACACACCAAAGACGGAAACAAGCGCACGTATTTTCTATGTAGATGCGTTTTTCCTTTCCTATCTTCGTGCGTTGAAAGCCGCCCAGGCGAAAGATGAGCTGCGCCTCGGGCAGGCGTACCAGATCGCGTACGAAAGCACAGATAAAGAGCGCACACTCATCATCCTCCCCAAACGCCTTCATCCGAAGAGAGAGGCAGAGCGACGTCCTCTGATCTGCGTTCATCCGAGCGGCGTCCCATACAGGCATGAGAGCGTGCGCAGCATGCTCCATCAACTGGGGCTAAACGCGCATAGCTTCCGCCATACGCACGCAACGCGCCTTATCGAAGCAGGAGCAAAGCCCGTCGATGTTGCAGCACGTCTCGGTCACGCAGATGCAACCATCACGCAAAATCTGTATGCACATGATACAGAGGACATGCGGCAGGAGACCGCGCGAATCTTTGGGTGCTTTGTAGACAAACAAAATATGTAGGCAAATTGTAGACAAGCGGCTTTTACAGTCCGCAGAACCCTTGAAAACAAAAGGGTTAGCGTCTATTATTGCGCTTCTACCAAAAAAACACCCGCTTGACAAATTTTATCTGCGGGTGTTTCAAGCACAGAACAAATCAGATGCCCTCTTCGTTGCGTCCGTGATGGGGCTGTCCGCCGACAATCTGCATGGCGCGCATCGTCTCGGTCAGCACCTCTACCTCATATTGGATCTCCATGCCTTCGGCACGCTTCAGGACATCGCCCTTATGCGTGGAAATATAGCGCGGTGGAAGATTGTTCAATGCAATCATCATCATATCCGTACGGCAGCGCTCACACATACAGATGTCCGGATACTGTGGCGCGAGACGCTGCATCATATGGGCAACGGCATCCTCCATATAGTTCTTAAATGGCAAATGTTGCATGACAGCGCTCCTTTCCGACGCGCATTTCAACCCAGACGGACAGTGTAGATCTCGGCGGTGGCCGTCTCTGTCACGAGGCTCTTTTCCGAAGCGACGGTGTATTCGATCGTATTCGGCGATTTCTTGCGGATGTAGACACCGACCGTATCGTCGTCGCTCACGTCATCCGCCTCGATCATGCAGCGTACCATGCGCACCTCCGCCGCTTTCATATACCCCTTCAGTGCGCGGGGTTCCTGC
>CALJPB010000050.1 GCA_937981305.1 uncultured Selenomonas sp. | reverse complement strand
AGCTCGTTCTTGAAGAGGCTGTGCAGACGCTCAAGATGAAGGGCTGATAAATTATTCGCCAATTTGACGGGTTTTATTTTATCAGCGATTTCATAGACTTGCGGCAAAGAGGGGAGGTGGTTCTATGCTTGTGCCGCTTGCAGCAGTGAGGCAATATCTGCGGATTGACAGTGATGAGGAGGATGATCTCCTCGCACACTTTACGGAAACCGCAGAACAGATTTGCACTGCTCTTTTACGGGTAAAGGACATATCGGAGGTCGAAGACCAAGCAATCGTGCGTGTCGCAATACTCTACGCCGTGTCCTATATCTACGAACACAGAGAAGAAGCGGATCATCGAGGGCTTGCGCTGACGCTACGGTCGCTTCTCTTCGGTGTGCGGAAGGAGGGCTTTTAGATGCAGGTATCCATGAGCGAACTGCGTCATCGCATTTCTATCCTGCGTCCCGTGATGGATACGGATGATGAGGGGAATATCCTCGCGCAAACAACACAGAAAGTCGGTAAAGCGTGGGCACTCGTTCTGCCCTTTGCTGCGAAAATCTCCGACGGGTATGCGGAGAAAGTGCAGGAGGTAGATTACCGCATTGTCATACGCTACCGCACAGATGTCCGCGTGACGGATCGTATCCGTTGGGATGGCAAAACGCTCATACCTATCGCGCCGCCGTATCCGCTTGGCGGGAAGAAACAATGGCTTGTCATAGAATGCAGGGAGTTGGTGGAAGATGGCTAGATACCGAGGTTTTGTCTCTGCCGAGAAGATCCTCTCGGAACTTGGTGCGGAGGCGACGGCTGCGGCAAAGGAGGCACTCGCCGCCAGAGCGGACGATGTGGTCGCAGAGGCAAAGAACCGCTGTCCCGTCTATACGGGAACAGATAAGCGCGTGGTAAAGGGCGCACTGCGCGACTCCATCCATAAGCGACTGCGACGCAAGGACGGTTCTGTTTGGAGGATCGCGGCAGATGCCGAGTCGCAGGATGGCGTTCCCTATGGCGTACTCGTCGAGTTCAGCCCGCGCATCAACAAGCCGTTTCTCTATCCCGCGCTCGATGCCAAGAAGGACGGGATCCGTTCTGCCATCGTCGATGCCGTCCGTATGGCAATACGGAGGAGAGGGAAATGAGTACGGCACGGATGGTGTATCAGGCACTTGTGCGCTCCAAGACACTCTCGCAGCTTCTCGCTCACGGAAAGAAGGGCATCTATCACGGGCGCAGTCCCGATGCGGGGACGTATCCGATACTCGTTTATTCGGTGATCTCGGATGTTCCTGCGCTCTCAGTCGATGGTGCGGAACTGGAACGGCGTGTAACGGTGCGTATCCACATTATGACGAAGGACGGACGGTTTCGGGAGATTCATAAAGCCGTGCAGAACGCGCTTTTGCCAATCGGCTTTATAAGGGCGCAGACGCAGGAACTGATAGAGAAAGATATATTCGTGGAGATCACAGATTACAGAACAGCCATGGAGGGAGAATAAAATGCCAAGTCCAACACCAACGGGAAAGCCTGCAGGGAATCTTACGAGCGGGCAGTTCATCAACATCCAGAAACTCCATATCGCCAAGATGCTCACCGATGTGGCAGGAGGGGCGGCGACCTACGAAGCTCCGATCCCGCTCGGGAAGCTCCTGCGCAAGGTGGACATCAAGCCGCAGACGAATCAGGCGGAGCTTTTTGCCGACGGTCAGTCCGTGGATACGGCGTCGAATACCGCATCCTACGATCTGACGTTTGACACGGCTGCGCTTCCTTTGGAATACACGGCGTATCTCCTTGGACACAGTATCGAGAACGGCGTGATGAAGGCGGGCAAGGACGATGTCGCTCCGTACTTCGCCGTGCTCTTTCAGTCGGATAAGCGCAACGGGAAGAAGCGTTTCACCAAATTCTACAAAGTCCAATTCACGGAACCGTCCGAGAGCGGCAACTCGAAGCAGGAGAGCATCCAGTTCGACACGCCGACGCTCACGGCAAAGGCGATCTACCGTATTTCCGACGGGCTGTCCTACGCCAAGGCTGACGAGGAGGCGGCGGGCTTTGCCGCTGAGACTGGGACGAAGTGGTACGAGCAGGTATGAGGGAGCGTATCATGGAAAAACCAACGCTATGGATTGCGGGCAGGGAAATCACGCCGAACCCTCCGAAGATGAAGGTCTGGCGTGAGTTCCTTGCCTTTTTTGATGCCGACAAGGAAGGATTGAGCCTTGAAGATTTTCTGGATGCACACGTCCGTCTGATTGTCCTTGGATTCGGACGGGAGGAAGTGACACGAGAATCCGTGGAGGAGAATGTCGATGTTGCGGACATTGTTCCACTGACACGCGCACTCTTTCGATGGGTTCAGTCATTGACGTTTTCCAAATTGGTGAACCTCCCAAACGGAGAGACGGGGAAAGAGGCGTAGTTCTTTCTCCGTACCAGAATCTACTGCGCTACTACGAGCGGCTGCAGTCCGCCTATGGGTGGACAATGCAGGAAATCGACAGGCATGAGATTGCGTTCCTGCTCGATCAGCTTGTAGTAACAGCGATCTGCGAAGAAAGATTGTCCGAGCGATTTATTGACGACGTGATGTAGGGAGGGGATAGGGTGGCAAAGCGCGGACAAAAGATTGATGAACTCTATCTCGATATCGGTCTCAACATCGCACAGCTGCAGCTGGACTTTGACACGGCAGGGAAAACCGTCTCGGATTCCATTGCACGCCTCAACAGCAAGGCGAATAATATCCATCTGAAGTTGGATGCCGACCTCGCGAAACTCGACGGTGTGGGGACGGAACTGGATAAGATCAAGGTTCGTCATCAGGCGATCAACCGCGAGTTGGATATTCAGCGGCAAAAGGAACAGATTCTTGCTGCTGTTTTGCAGTCTGCCAAGAAGAATGACGGCGTGGATAGTGCGTCCTATCGCCGTGCGGAGAGCAATCTCCTGCGGCAGCAGCGGACGGTCGCACAGACCGAAGCCGAGGTGCGGAAACTGAATGCACGGCTCAAAGAGAGCGCCGTCCTCTCCGGCACGTTCGGCGGGCGTATCTCAGCGGGAATGACGGCGGCACAGGCGGGTGTCAAGAATCTAACGAGCGGATTCAACATACTCTCCGCGAAGATGGCTGCCGTTATGGCTGTTGCGGCGACTGGCGCGGGACTGTTCAATATCACGAAGGACGCGATGCTTGCGGGTGAGAACGTCTACAAGCTGACGCAACGACTTCACGTCTCTGCGGGGGAAGCCGCTGAACTGGGGCGTATGTTTCAGCTTGCGGATACGGATATCAAGGGCATTATTCCACTGATCGCTCGTTTGGACAAACAGGTGGGATCTGCGGGTGAGAGCGGCAACGATACCACACGCGCACTCTCGCGCTTCGGGATTGCACTCAAAGACCAGCAGGGAAATCTCCTGCCGCTCAATGAGCAGCTGGCGCAGCTTGCCAAAGGTTACAAGACGGCAAGCGAAGCAGGCATGGAGGAGGCGTATACCGCAGAAGTCCTTGGTGCGCGTGGTGCGGCACTCATCCCCATTCTCGAACAGTATGACGATCTGATGACCATTTCGGCGCGTGTCAAGACCACGGGGCTGCTCGACCCGGCACAGGCGCACGAGACGTACCTCAAATGGCGCGAAATGGAGATGGAAGCGGGGCAGCTGAAACTTGCCCTCGGTGCGGCACTGCTTCCTGTCGCCGAGGAACTCATGCCCGAGATCAATGACGGCTTTGAGTCTCTGGTTGAAGTGATTCGCGACAACAAGGACGAGATCAAGGATGCCGTGCTCGGATGGGGCGAGGCACTCAAGACCGTCGCGGAGCTTGCAGGCTTTGTCGGCGAGCAGATTCATAAGGTGAGTGAACACGCAGAAGCTAATTCATGGCTTGTGAAAAATCATCCTGTGGCATCTCCGCTGATTGCAATTCCGTTCCTCGGTGGTACGGTTCTTGACGCGCTCTATGGTGATGAGTACAAGCAGTACCAAGAACAGCAGAAACTCTCCAAGGAGAAAGCGGCGGCAGAGGAGAAGGCGCGTGCCGAAGCGGAGAAGAATGCCAAGGCGCAGGAGCAGAATGCCAAAGCTGCGGCAATCCGTGCGGCGGCTGAGAAAGATGCCGCAAAGACGGTCAGTGAATCTGCAAAGGCGACCGCACAACTGACGGACAATTTATATACACTGACGCACACGGACATCCAGAACAGCCTTCATGCGTTGGATCGTGAGGCCTTCGATTCCT
>CALJPB010000049.1 GCA_937981305.1 uncultured Selenomonas sp. | reverse complement strand
ATCAGTTTGAGCTGTGGCATCTGCTCACCAATGCACAGCGGGATGATCTGGTCTCTCATACACGTTTTGAACACTATAAAAAAGGGACATCGGTCTACCGAGGCCCGTTGAGCTCCGCGGGTACGCTGCACGTCATATCCGGCGCATTGCGTGCGTTCGTCCTCTCAGAGGAGGGGCGTGAGGTTACACTCTTTTTTGTGCGCTCCGGTGATGTTGGTCTCCTCGCGGCGACGACCTTTCCCGATACCGCTTCCTGTGACATTTCGATCGAGGCAGCGAAGGACACGGAGCTTTTCGTTTCGGATACGGAAAAGCTGCGCGACATTCTTCGTGTCAATGTGGAACTCCGCGCGTGTGCATATGAATACACCGTAGTACGCCTAACGGAAATCCTGTGGAAGTTCCGGCAGATGATCTTTACCCCCGCAGACCGCCGCCTTGCAAAATTTCTGCTCACGGAGTCGGCGCGAACGGCAGGGGATGAGATCTGTTTGACGCATGAGGAGACGGCGCAGTATCTTGGGACAGCGCGGGAGGTTGTCAGCCGTCTCATGCGGGAGTTCAGTCATGAGGGATTGGTGCGCACCTCCAGAGGGCGCATACATATACTCAATCGGGCGGCACTTCAGGAACGTGCAGGTGCCTGATCTGCTTTTCATCGGAGGGGTTTATGCTGAGCTACGTTCTGGGAACTCTTGTCATTCTTTTGCTTGTCATTTTATTCCGCTATCTGCCGCATCGCGTTTTTCTGATCTTTGTTACGCTGCTGTTTGTACTCGTTGGCGTAATCTTCTATATGCAGACCGCAGAACGCACACAGGAGCCGCTGACGGTGGCGGAACGTGCGGCAATCACACATGACCAGGATATCTTTATGCCGTGGTGGGAAACCTATCAGAAACAGATTGCTGAACTCGACCGCACATGGACGCGCTATCATCAGATTCTCGCAGATGCAAAGACGGGGGAACAGTCGCTTGCGATTACATACGCACGTCTTGTCGATCTGGAACAGGATATGAAGGATCTGCGTGCGCGTATCGCACAGACTCCACCGCCGACCGAGCTGTCGAATCGTGTTTATGACCCCCTTGCCGTCATTGTGGCAAAGACGGACGAATATGCCTCGGCCGAGCAAAAAGCAATCACACTGACGCGTGCCGCCGCCGATCCGCAGAGCATGAAGGAGAAGAAACCTGCCGAACAGGCAAGACTCCTCGAACTTGTCATGCTCCGTGAAAGTCCTGTGGCACTCTTTGTTGGCGATGAAATCGGTATGATTCGTCATTATTTCGCTCCCGTTTCGGCCGCACAGTCCCATACGAACCCCGCGGAAGCGCGCGAAGAAAAATCTCTCGACAAATAAAATTTTTTGGAGTATAATATGTGTGTTTTGATTGTGCGCTCGTAGTCCAGTGGATAGGACGTTAGCCTCCGGAGCTGAAAGCGTGGGTTCGACTCCCGCCGAGCGCACCATTTTGCATAGTTGTCCTGTGGATCTCCACAGGACTTTTTATTATGCCGTCCCTGAAAAAGGATTTTGATGGATGGTGAAGAATACTTACTAAATAAAGAGATGATTGCTTTTTCGTTAGGAGATGAATGAATGGCGCGAAAAGAGGTGCAGGCATCGGTGCGCCCGGTGCTCATGCGCAGCTTACATTTGAAAAAGAATGCGTTTCGGGATTTTTTTTACGAGAGTTCCCTTCAGTTTGGGCGACAGATCGGCAAGGATATTGCGGAGCTCAA
>CALJPB010000048.1 GCA_937981305.1 uncultured Selenomonas sp. | reverse complement strand
GCAGAAGGTGCTCGCGAATCTCCTGCACGAACGCATTTCCATCCGCGATATGAGTACGATCCTTGAGGTGCTTGCCGACTACGCTACGGCGACGAAGGATACGGACATCCTGACGGAGTATGTGCGTCACGCAATGGCGCGTCATATTACGCAGCAGAATGTTCAAAATGGTGTTCTGCCGTGCATTACGCTCGATCCTGCGATTGAGAACAAGATCGCGGGCGGTGTGCAGCGTACGGATCACGGCTCCTACGTCAGTCTCGATCCTGATTCGATGCAGAAACTGCTCCTGGCATTGCAGGAGGAACTGAAGAAGCTGACCGATCAGGGGTATCAGCCAATCGTGCTCACGAGCCCGACGGTACGTCCCTATTTCCGCAATTTGGTCGAACGTTCCATTGCTGGTCTGATCGTCCTGTCTCATGCGGAAATTGAACAAAATGTTGAAATCCAAATCCTTGGGGTGGTGAGAATCTAAGTGCAGGTGCGAACGGTGCGTGCATCCTCGGTGAAGGAAGCCATGGAACAGATCAAGGATGAGCTCGGCAGTGATGCCGTGCTGCTTCATACAAAGAAATATCGGGAAGGCGGGGTTCTCGGCGGTGCGGAGATGATTGAGGTGACGGCCGCTGTGGATGAGACACAGGCGCGTGTGCCGCATACGCCGTCGGTCTATGTACCGCCGGCTGCGCCGATCCTTCCCTCCAATGTACTCAATCAATACCGCATGAACGAGCAGGCAGCGCATGATGCGCCGATGGCGATGCCGGCACGGAGCGTCATGCCCGCGTATGACAGTTATGCCGGCGAGACGCCTGCCTATATGACACATGAAATGCCGGCGTATGCGGCGGATGGCTATGTGCCGCCCGCTCCTCCCGCCTTTTCGCAGGCACCGCCGACGGCGCCGATTCCCCCCGCGTCGCTGTCTGTGCCGCAGGGACAGGAAACTCCTGCCGCATCTGTGTATGCGCCTGAGGTGATGCCTCCTGTGATGCAGGGATTGGACGAACCGGTGGAAGATGCACCGACGGATGGTTCGGCAGAGCGCATACGCCTTCTCGAAGACGAGCTTGCGCAGATGAAGACGATGCTTGCCTCCATGATGGCAGCCAATCAGCCGAAGGAGATTGTTTCCATACAGGATACTTTGCGGCGGCAGGATGTTCGCGCGGAGCTCTGCGAGGATCTCGCAAGCAAAGTCCCTGTTGCGGATGTGAATCTCGACAGTCTCGACCCACGCGCGACAGGCGTTCTTTCCGGTTATCTTGCCCAGGTGATGAAGTTCACCGACGGACTGCGCGTCGGTGCACGTGGTTCGCGTGTCGTTGCCTTTATTGGAACGACCGGGGTTGGCAAGACGACGACACTTGCCAAGGTGGCGGCACATTTTGTTCTCGAACAGAACCTCAAAGGGGCGCTCATCACTGCAGATACCTATCGTATCTCGGCGGTGGAACAGCTGAAAAAATATGCGGAGATCCTCGGGCTTCCCGTTGAGGTCGTTTACTCCGCCGCCGATCTCAGAAAGGCGATTGCGCGCCACAGGAGCAAGGATTTCATTCTTGTGGATACGGCGGGGCGCAGTCAGTACAACGAGTTCCAGATGGACGAGCTCAAGGAACTGCTTGCAGCACATCCGCGCATGGAGAAACATCTTGTCGTCAGTGCCACCACAAAGGAAGAGGACGTAGGGGAGATTATGACGCGGTTCTCTGCGTGCAAGCCCGACCGGATCATTTTTACCAAGACGGATGAGACACGGACCATTGGCATGGTGGTCAATCTTCTCGCGAACGGTCAGCTGCCGCTTTCCTTCCTTTCGAACGGACAGAGTGTGCCGGACGACATCATCCCTGCAACGCCGGAGCGGCTGGCAGAGCTGCTATTGAGGAAATGATATGACAGATCAGGCAACGCGATTGCGTCAGATGGTCGGGGCGGAGAGTGTTGTAACACCGATCACATCCGCACAGGCGGAGGCATGGGCGAATGTTCGTGTCGTGGCAATTACGAGTGGAAAAGGAGGCGTGGGCAAGACCAACCTCGCTGTCAATCTCGCGATTGCACTACAGAAACGAGGACGGCGGGTTCTCATCATCGATGCCGATCTCGGTATGGCAAACGTCGATATTCTGCTCGGCACAGCCTCTCGCAAGCATTTGCTGGATCTACTACATCCGGAGGTCAAGCTGGACGATGTCATCGCTCAAACGCCACACGGGATCCAATATATCTCCGGCGGCTCCGGCATCGAGAA
>CALJPB010000047.1 GCA_937981305.1 uncultured Selenomonas sp. | reverse complement strand
GAGCGGATATGAGCGAATTTGACACGATACTATTTCTTGTCGTGGCAACAGGCTACATTCTCGCGATAACAAAAAAGTAACCGCCCACTCTGCCAAGTGAGCGGTTGTTCAAAAACAATTCGCAACTTCGGAAAGATGCCGTCATAGGACGTTTCTTTCTGTTTTTATTATAGCAATTCACGCGACGTTTGACAAGTCATCAGCAAGATTTCCCCCGCACAAGCCCCATCGCCAGCTCTGCGTTACGTGCGGCGAGGGTGCGCATCCGTGCGAGGAGGTCGGCATTCGCCGCCGTGAATGTACTGCGTGCCGCCCACTTGCGGCGCACCTCCTTGAGGACGCTCGCGGTGGTGATGTCCTGCAGATCATTGACGGGCTTCTCGCCGATGGAGCGGAGGAAGCGGTCGACCTTCGGGTCATATGAGATGCCGATCATGGGCACGCCCATGACCCCCGCGAAGATGAGCGCGTGCAGGCGCACGCCGATCATGAGATCCATGTTCGCAACGAGGGAGAGGAGTTCGCTCGTACTGTACTCCGCATCGAGGATGGTGCAGTCCTCCTTCGTCCACGCGGCAACGGTCTTTGCCGTGCGCACGTCCTCGGGGTACTGCATGGGGAGAAAGACGACGCGCGCGCCGAGCTCGCGCACGATGGCGTCGCTGATCTCGGCGAGGATTTCCTTGTAGTGCTGCCACCCCTGCCAATCGCGCACGGAGATGCCGACGACGGGCTTTGCCCCGTCCGCGCCATAACGGCTGAGGATGCTGCGCCCCGCCTCCCGTCCGACGGGATGAATGCCGAGCACGGGATCTGCCGTACACTCCATCGGCGGGCGTGTGATGCCGAGACGGCGCAGCTCCGCCATCGAGCCCTCGTCCCGCACGGTGATGAGGGAGACGCGGTTGCCGAGCCAGCGCATACAGCGGCAGGCAAACCCGCCCGTGACAGGTCCGATGCCCTGCGCATAGAGCATGACCTTTTTGCCGAGCATGAGCGCAAGCAGGATGATGCCCATGTAGTAGTAGAGGCTGCGGCGGCTCGTGACGTTCTGGAGGAGACTGCCGCCCCCGCTGATCAGGAGATCCGCCCGACGCACCGCGCCGAGGATTCCGCCCACATCAAACGAGCCGACTGCGTGCACGCCGTGACGGCGCTCGGTATCCGCAGGATCGGCGGTAATGACGGTGATATGAAGTTCCGGGTCCAAATCCGCGAGTACCTCCAGCATCGCCGCGAGCATCGCCTCATCGCCTGCGTTTTTCGCGCCGTAGTACCCCGATACAACGATCCGCTTCATCGGGTGAAATGCCCTCCGTTCCGTTTTCCCATTCCTATGATGATTTTCCTGCGCCGCTCATGACGCCCCTTCCACCATGCTCCGCATGGTCCCCCTCCCCCGTGACGCACGGGGGAGGCTTTTGTTTCGCCGCAATCGCAGCCATGCAGTACTCCGTAGCAAACCCTAGTGGAGCAAGCGGAAGCGAGGGCACGTTCTGCCCCCTGCGGATTTCTACCGTTCAAGCGAAGCGCGTTTGAAATCCGTCGGTATTTAGGCGGACGAGCACACGACCGCTTGCGCAACTAAGCGTTCGCGAAGAGTACGCATCCACAAATCACATCGCCCGCTTCACGCGCTCCAAGAGATGATTCCATGCCGCGACAAGTGCCACGAGCGCCGCGCCGATTGCACCGCCGAAGCAGATGCCGCCGATGCCGCGCACAAGCGACATCTCAATCGGTGTCCGCATATGTGCGAAGGTCTCCACCATCGACCCCTGTCCGATGGTCGCCGCAAGCACGAGGCCGAAGATGATCCACGTCCGCCACCGCCGCGCCGCACCGTAGAGGGCGAGGAGAAAGGCGGGGTGTCCGATCAGGAACTCCTTCGTGCGCGGACGGGCGTAAAAGAGCTGTTCCAGTGCCGCACGCATCTTCAGCTCGATGCCGGGCACGGGCATCCCCGAGGTGTGCCCGCTGCGCAGGACGAGAACGACGAGTGCGCCGAGGAGAACGAGCCCGCCGAGGAGCGAGCCGACGCGCACGGGGGTCGCCAGGATCTCGCGCAGCTGTCCGAGCACGCCCGCCGATGCGTCAAACTGCCCATCGAAGATGTCGAACCGCTGCATGAATGCGACGGCAACGAGGATCATCGGCAGGACAAACGTGAGCTTGATCCCGCGGAAGATGTCGAACTCAAGGAGATAGCGCGTATCCGTGAGCAATCCCGAGAGATAGGATGCGCCGACGAGGGAGAGGGCGCTTGTGATGCCGAGGAGCACCAGCCCCGCAACGAGGATGCGCCACGTGGGCGCGTTCTTTTGAAACCGTCGCCCGCGCAGGAGGTCGAGGAGCGCGACGATGGCGAGCGTCGGGAACAGGTTCGCGCTCGCGAGTGCCGCGAGGACGCGCACCTTGCCGCCCGCACCGATGAGGATGGGCATGACGCAGATGAGCGCCGCCACAGCGAAGAAAAGTACGACCGCTTTTCTCCGACGGTTCAGTGCGGGGATGACGAGTGAGAGATAGAGTACGCCCGCCGCCGCCACGCCCATGGCGACGATGGCACGCAGGACGCGGGACGGATCATAGGAGGCGAACACACCCGCCCGCCCGATCTTGAACCCGTTCGATTCGAGTGCGGCACGCGTGTCCGCGAAGTACTTCATGTTCGTATCGAGGAGGGTCATGCCGGGCGCGGGCTCGTCGTAGATGCGCAGGAGGTCGATGCGGATGTTGCGCTCCTCGTCCGTCGTCCCCCACCGCTCGACGGCGGCATCGATCTTGAGCTTTTTCAGCTCGTCCTTCGGGATGGAGTAGAGCCGTGCGACATGGTCGTAGCCGATGCCCTTCGCGATCTCGTCCATGCCCTGCTGTTTGTAAAACTGGAGCTGGGTCACGCCCTCGATCAGCCCGAGGGGCAGGCGGCGCGCATTCATCTCGTCGATGGTTGTCTGAAGCGCCTTCGGTGCGCCGAGACACTCCTGTCCCGAGAATACGATCCCCGACACCGCGATGCCGTCCATACGGGCAAAGACTGCGTGCACGTCCTCCGGCGTGCAGGAGGCATAGTTCGAGGGGCGTGCGAGCACGTCGAAGCCTGCCGCATTTACGGCACGCATCTCGTCGGACGGCAGGCCGATGTTGCGCTTTTCGAACGCCTCATAGTAATCCTTGACCGCAAGAACCTCGTCCGTGCCGACCGTATACACGGTGACGCGTGCGGAGCCGAAACGGCGGAAAAGATCCTCCTTCAGCTCGGCGTAGGTCACAGGATCATGCGCGACGACGTAGATCTCCGTGCCGGCAATCTTGTCCTCCTCAACGAGGGTGCGCCAATGCGGGTCGGTCAGCGTTCCCGTGTGATAGGCGGCGAGGATGTCCGCGCCCTGGACGGCGGTTGCCTTGCCGTTCTTGTTGAATTTCTCAAAGGTCGTCTCGTAGACGGCGAGCGAGGTGATCCCCGCCTCCTTGGCGCGGGCGAGCACCGTATCTGCGGGCAGCCCTTCGCGTGCGGCGAGCTCCAACAGTCCCTCGTAGTCGACGACGAGCTCCACCGTGCGCGAGTTATCCTCGACGGCGTGACGCTCCATGCCAATGATGAGGCTCGCGACAAAGCCGACGAGGATCGCCGCGAGCAGAATCGGATGATAGTGAAATTTCTTCATGTATGATTCCTTATCCAACCGCTATCCTTGATACGAATCGGTCGGGATCGTGTTGTGAATGAAAGGAACTTTTGCTGTGCGATGCTCCGTAGCAAACCCTAGTGAAGCAAGCGGAAGAGAGGGCACGTTCTGCCCCCTGCGGATTTTAACCGTTCAAGCGAAGCGCGTTTGGAATCCGCAGGTATTTAGACAGATAAGTGCCCGACCGCTTGCGCAACGAGGGTTCTGCGAGGAGCACGCACAGTATAAGCTATTTCAGCATACGAGTCTTATTATTTCCCCGCCGTAAGGATCACCACGCCGTCCTTTTCCTCGACGGTCTCGAACGCAAGCCCGAACGGCAGCGTATCCGCACGTGCGACGAGCACGTCGGGAAGGAGTCCGTCGATGCTGAGCGCATTCAACCCCATCCCGCGTGCGGCGATGTGCCGTGCCTTATAGTAGAGATCGCCGTTCTCGATGGTAAAGCCGCCCTCGATCGTTACATCGAACACCTGCCCGAAGGCGCGTGTCTTTGCCGTGGCAAGCACAGTGTCAGGGCGGACGGTGACGGCAACATCGGTGAATTTGTCCGCCGACTTGGTGAGGAGTTCGCGGATGGCATCCGCATCCACCACGCCCCGCAGCTCGATGCTCTGCGCATCGGTGAGGATCAGTTCCTGCTGCGAGAGGAGCGTCCCCACATCAAAGCGCAGATTTGTCCCCGTGACGGTCAGCTCGCGCACAAACACCTTGCCGACGCGCCCCTCTCGGATCACGCCATCCAGTCCGCCGATCTCGCCAAAGATGAGACGCGGGCTGTCGACGATCGACACCTGCACATCCTGTGCGCCCGTGCGTTCGCGCAGTCCGTCCGCCACCATCGATGTGACCCCATACGGCAGTGCAAAGATGCCGCACACAATGCTCATGACAATTGTGAGGACAACGGCAGATACTTTCCACATAATGAACTCCTTAGGGAGGTACCGATGCATTCAGTGCTTCCTTAGATCTCGTGATTTGCCTTGGCGTTCAGATATGCGCGGATGAAGGGATCGATGTCCCCGTCCATGACCGCCTGCACGTTGCCCGTCTCG
>CALJPB010000046.1 GCA_937981305.1 uncultured Selenomonas sp. | reverse complement strand
GCCTGAATGCAAAGTCGGAACTTTGATTACGGATATTATCGGAAATAAAACGGAAGTTGAAAAAGCTGTTGCGTATCTAAAGGAACTCGGAGTCTGTGTAGAATCGGATAAGGCGGAACAAAATGACAAACGAAACGACAAGCAATATCACGATCCGCTCCCTCACGGTGAAGGAAATGCGCGAATTGCGTAAGGCGGGGTATGACCCCGCTTTTGTGGATAAGGACGACAGCGCCGCTGCGACCACGGGCATGGTGGATTGGATCCTCGATCACGTCTACGCGGAACAGATCACGGATGATATGCCCTATAGTGAGGCGCTTCGCATTGCGACGGATACCTACGCCAAGACGTATGGGCGTGAGGTGGAGACAAAAAACTAACAGAGGTCTATCGGTGGGCACTGTCGGGGAGTCCCCAATACTGTGCAACGTGCCGCGAGGCATATGCACAGGAGGAGACTGTGCCGCCCTGTGTGGGCTGCGCGCACGATCCGCCCGTACTGATGGACGAGAATCAAGAGGCATGGATGCTGTGGCGGCACGTACAGACACAGCTGCGCACGTCGTTCGGCGACGTGGTCGGACTGGACTACTGTGCCGTGCGGCAGGTGGCAGATGTCTTGGGGGTAATCTTTGACCTTGCCGCACTGCATAAAATACAGGCACTTGAGGGCGTATTGCTGCAGGAGGTGAATGCGAAGAATGGCAAATAAAGAAATATCGGTTTCTATTCGTGCGCGGGATTATGCGACGGCAGCATTTGAAAAAGTGCGTGCGACGGTGAACTCCATCCGCGACCGCACGGTCAATGTTCGCGCGAATACGGGTGCGGCACAGGCGGCAGTACAGAGCGTCAGGGATAAGCTGGCGGGCATCCGTGACAAGGTCGTTCGTGTCAAAGTCGATACAGGCGGCGCAGAGGCAAATGTCGGAGGTGTGAGTGATTCCCTTGCGGAATTTGCAACCAAAGCAGGTCTTGCCGCGCTTGCGGTGACTGCCCTGCAGTCAGCTCTCTCTGCGGGAAAGTCCGCCTTCATCGAATATAATGCGGAGCTTGAGCAGACGCGCGTTGCCTTCACGTCGATGCTCGGCTCTGCGGCACAGGCAAATGCGATGATTGCCAATCTGCAGAAATTTGCAGCGGAAACGCCCTTTGAAATGCCCGGCGTACGCGATGCCGCGCAGCAGCTTCTCGCATTCGGCTATGACACCGAGGAGATCATTCCGACCCTGACCGCGCTCGGCAATGCCGCATCCGGGCTCGGGAAGGGGGAGGCGGGTTTCGGTCAGCTCGCCTTTGTATTCGGGCAGATTCGCACCACAGGCAAGCTCATGGGCAATGACGTTATGCAGCTCGCGCAGCTGGGCGTTCCCGTGAAGGACATTCTCGCAAAGAATCTCGGACTCACAAAGGACGAACTCGCGAATATCGGGGAGATGGGAATTGACGCGGATGTCGCGATCCAAGCCCTCATCGACGGTATGAATGAGCGTTTTCCTGAGATGATGAAAAAGCAGTCGGAGACATTCGAGGGTGTACTTTCAAACATCAAGGACAACATCGGGCAGGCGTTTGGACTCTCCGGGCTGCCGCTTTTCGAAGAGGCAAAGAAGGCGCTCCTTGAGATCAAAAATATCACGGACACGATGCTCTCCAATGCACAGGGCGGGAAAAGCCTCTTTGCGGGGATTCTGCCCGATGACCTCCTCCAAAAGGCGGAGACATTCGTCAACAATCTCAAGAAGAGTTTTGAGGGGCTTGCGCCCGTGGTTGAGCCATTCCTCGGAGCACTCGCCAAGGTCGCGGATGTCCTGCTCGATGTTGGAAGCATTGCGCTCGCCTCGCTGCGTCCGATCATCCCTGTCATTACACTGATTGGACAGGCCTTTTTCGCACTCGTCGGGGTCATTGCCAATGTGACGGACGTATTTCTGGAGAATTTCCTGACCATAAAGACGAATGCGGCGGATTCGTTCGATGAGACCTATGCCGTCATCGCGGATACGTGGCAGTCGGCGAAGGAGACCGTCACGGACTTCTGCACGGCAACGATAGAGTTTATCGCGGGGCTTGTTGCGGAGATTGACGAGGCGGTCTCCCCTGTGGTCGATACGTTTGCAAATGCGTTTCATGCAGCGGCGGATTTCGTCCGCGCGGCGATGGAGCGGGCAATCGCCTATGTGCGCACGTTCATCGCGTGGGTGGATGAGGCAATCGCCTCAGTGAAGGAGCTTGCCTTTGTCAAGGCGGCATCCAATGTGATCGGCGGTGTATCCGCGTGGCTCGGCGGCGTGTCCGATGATGTGGGTGACGTGCGTCAAAAGGGGCGCGCACGTCTCGCGGGCTTGGGGTTCTACGGCGGCAATATTGGCGGCGACGGCGTGGACGGTGACATCATCGTCCCGCAGCGCACCGAGGTCAAGCCGCCGAGGGCGCACGCGCCGTCGTGGAGCGATATGGGCGGCGGTACTGCGGGCGGAACGCATTCGGCGGCAGACCCTGCGGCACGGGAGGCGCAGAAGCTCGCCGAGAAGATCGAACGCCTTACGGAAAAGGTACGGCAGAGTGTCGCTTTCCTTGCGCATGACATTGTGGGCGAGGTCGGCACGACCTATGAGAAGGGTATGGAAGCCCTGCGTCAAAAGACAGAGCAGATGGAGGCGCAGATTGCCGAGGCATCGGCGTTTGGCATTGATACGGATGCGCTGCGTGCAAAGCTGGACGAATATGCGAATATCGTCAAGGAGAAGGTCACAACGGCATGGCGCGAGGCGAACGAAGACCTGCGCAGCGAGACCGCGCTCACATGGGCACAGGTGACGAAGGACGCGTGTGCAGAAGCGGAGGCGGTGTATCAGATCGGCGTGACGAAGCTCGCCCGCGAAAAGGAAAACCGCCTAAAAGAAGTCGCCATGACAAAGGATTCCGCTGAGGCGCATGTCGCGGTGGAGCAGTGGGCGGCGGCAGAAATGGCGAAGCTGGACGAGGCACGGATTGCCTCTCTGCGCGAGGTCAACAAGAAGCGACTGCAAGATATGCAGGAGCGCGGCGATGTCATGGGGATAAAGAACCATCTCGCCGCGTATGGCAAAGAACAGCAGGCGGACATCGACCTCGCAGGACAACAGGAGCTTGCAAGGGCATACGTCAATATCTGGAATGACGCGCACGCAAGCGTCTATGAGGGGGTCGCCTCGGCGATGCAGACGATGAACAGTTCCATGGCAAAGTCGTTCGAAGATGTCATTATGGGCACGAAGTCCGCGAAGGAGGCTGTTGCGGATTTCGGCAAAAGCGTGATTTCGATGATTGTCCAAATCGCGGCGCAGAAGATGGCGGCAAACATTGTGGGCGGCCTCTTTGGCAATGCGTTTGGCGGGATATTCGGCGGCGCAGGTATGGCAGGTGGCGCTGCCGCGCTGTCTGCGAGTGCGGGGATGGTCGGATGGGGAAAGAGCCTGACGGGGATTCGACCGTTTGCCGACGGTGGCATTGTGACCGCGCCGACACTTGGGTTGATCGGTGAGAAGGGGTACCGTGAGGCGGTGATCCCACTCACGCGCGGGCATATGGAGAAACTTGGAATCGCGCAGAAGAGGGAGTCGGCGCGTCCGATCCAGGTCATTGTGCAGACGCCCGATGCAGGGAGCTTTCGCCGTTCAGAAGCGCAGATCGCGGCGAGTGTGCGCCGCGCGGTCACGGCGGGGCAGCGGTTTTCATAAAGAGGAGGGAACAGGATGGCGGTCGCATTTCATGAGGTGCGCTTTCCCGAGGACATATCCTATGCGAGCTCGGGAGGCCCCGCATACTCGACGGATATTGTCACCATGAAGAACGGGAGCGAACAGCGCAACGTCAACTATACACAACCGCGCTGCAAGTATAACGCGGCACTGGGGGTCAAGACCGCCGCGCATATGGCAAAGGTTATTGAGTTCTTTCACGCACGCAAGGGGCGCGGCTTCGGCTTCCGCTATAAGGACTGGTCGGACTACCGACTCACGCGCGAACTCATCGCTGTCGGCGATGGTGCAAAGAACAAATTTCAGATGATAAAGACCTATACGAGCGGCGGTTTTTCAACGGTGCGAAAAATCCGAAAGCCTGTGAGTGAGACGGTGACGGTCTATCTGGATTCCACGCCTGCCACAGACTGGACGGTGGACTATACGAGCGGCGTTATCACCTTCAAGAATCCGCCGCCGCCGGGCAGAGGCATCTATTGCACCTGTGAGTTTGATGTGCCCGTGCGTTTTGACACTGACCACATGGATGTGAATCTGGAAGAGGCCGATCATTTCGCGTGGACGAGCATCCCGCTCATTGAACTCAGGGAGAGTGGCGGCTGATGGCGGAGCTCATCGCCCCG
>CALJPB010000045.1 GCA_937981305.1 uncultured Selenomonas sp. | reverse complement strand
GCCCAGTTCGTTATGGGGCTTGTGTCGCAGTTCCGCGAGGAGTCGAAGGATACGATGGTGTCCGTGGAGCAGCGCGTGGATTTCTCGGACTTCGTACCGGATGGTTTCGGTACGGCGGACACGCTCATCGTCTCGGGAAAGACCGTCTGCATCGTGGACTACAAGCATGGCAAGGGCATCGAGGTCAGTGCCGACGGCAATCCCCAGATGATGTGTTACGCGCTCGGGTGCATCCAGATGTTCGACGGTCTCTATGACATCGAAGAGGTACGGATGGTGATCTTCCAACCTCGTCTTGCCAACATCTCGGAGTTCAGCATCTCGAAAGTCGACCTTCTGGCATGGGCGGCAGACACGCTCGTACCTGCGGCAAAGCTGGCACACGCAGGAGAGGGCGCATTCTGCGCGGGAGTGCACTGCCAGTTCTGCAGGATCAAGGCAACGTGCCGCAAGCGGGCAGAGTACAATCTGGAACTCGCCCGGTATGACTTCGAGATGCCGCCGACATTGGAAGATGCCGAGGTGGAAGCGGTGCTTGCAAAAGCCGATATGCTCGCCGCATGGGTCAGCGACATCAAGGAATATGCCCTGCAGCGGGCAATCCAAGGAAAACAGTGGACGGACTGGAAACTGGTGGAAGGTCGCTCGAATCGGAAATACACCGATGAGGCGGCTGTCGCCAAAACCGTCAAAGAAGCAGGCTTTGAGCCGTATGAGCAAAAACTGCTCGGAATTACGGCGATGACTGGTCTGCTCGGAAAAAGTAAGTTTGAGGAACTGCTCGGCAGCCTCGTTGTCAAGCCGCAGGGGAAACCTACACTTGCTCCCATGAGCGACAAGCGGCCGGCGATGAATACCGCAGCAGAAGATTTTGAAGAAAGTTGAGGAAAACACATCATGGCAAAAGTTATCAATCCGACAAAAGTAATCACGGGTGTCAAGACACGTTGGAGCTACGCCAACGTCTGGCAGGCAAAGTCCATCAATGGCGGTACGCCGAAGTTCAGTGTCTCGCTTATTATTCCAAAGTCCGACACCAAGACGGTCACGGCGGTCAAGAACGCCATTCAGGCGGCGTACGATGAGGGACAGAGCAAACTCAAGGGAAACAGCAAGTCCGTGCCCGCACTCACGGCGATCAAGAACCCACTCCGTGACGGCGATGTGGAACGCCCGGACGATGCGGCATACAAGGACAGCTACTTCATCAACGCAAACTCTGCGACGGCTCCTGGCATTGTGGATGCTGCCCGCAATCCGATCATCGAGCATTCGGAGGTCTACTCCGGCGTTTACGGACGCGCAAGCATCAACTTCTACGCATTCAACTCGAACGGCAACAAGGGCATCGCTTGCGGACTGAACAACCTGCAGAAGATTTCCGATGGTGAGCCGCTGGGAGGCAAGACTCGCGCCGAGGACGATTTCGCCGACGAGGACGAGGAGTTCCTCAGCTGATTAGACTATGCTTCTGCCAAGGCAGCGTGGAGAAATCCTCGCTGCCTTTTGGCAAGAAAGGACGCGCAATGAATACACTCTCCATTGACGTAGAGACATTTTCCGATGTGGACATTTCCAAATGCGGCGCATACAAATATGCAGAATCATCCAGCTTCGAGATACTGCTCTTTGCCTATGCAGCAGACGGCGGCGAAGTGCAGGTCGTCGACCTTGCGGCTGGCGAGAAGATTCCACAGGAGATTCTGGCGGCTCTGACCGATGATAATGTCATCAAATGGGCGTTTAACGCCAACTTCGAGCGCGTATGTCTGTCACGCTATCTTTCAGACATGGGATTACTCCGGGATGCCTTCCTCAGCCCCGAAAGCTGGCACTGCACGATGGTTTGGGCGGCGTATATGGGTCTTCCCCTCTCCCTTGCCGCCGTAGGCAGCGTTCTCGGACTTGAAGAACAGAAAATGTCCGAAGGGAAATCTCTCATCCGTTATTTCTGCACGCCCTGCACAGCCACCAAAACGAATGGCGGCAGAGTTCGCAATCTCCCCTGCCA
>CALJPB010000044.1 GCA_937981305.1 uncultured Selenomonas sp. | reverse complement strand
AGAGGCGCATCAGATCGTCCTCCAACGAGAGGAAGAACTTCGACGCGCCGGGATCGCCCTGACGGCCCGAACGTCCGCGCAGCTGATTGTCAATGCGCCGCGATTCGTGGCGTTCTGTACCGACAATGTAGAGTCCGCCGAGTGCCTCGACCCCCTCGCCGAGCTTGATGTCCGTACCGCGTCCCGCCATATTCGTGGCGATGGTGACCGCGCCCTTTTGCCCCGCATTGGCGACGATCTCGGCTTCCTTTTCGTGGAACTTCGCGTTCAGAACGACGTGCGGGATGCCGTTTTTCTTGAGGACATTCGACATCTCCTCGGACTGCGTGATCGAGGTCGTGCCGATGAGGATCGGCTGCCCCGTCTCGTGGATCTCCTTGACCGCATTTCCGACGGCGCGGTACTTCGCCGCCTTCGTCTTGTAGATCACGTCCGGCTCGTCGATGCGCTGTACGGGCTTGTTCGTCGGGATGACGATGACAGGGAGGTTGTAGATCTTGAGGAACTCGTTTTCCTCGGTCTTTGCCGTGCCCGTCATGCCCGCAAGCTTCTCGTACATACGGAAGTAGTTCTGGAAGGTGATGCTCGCGAGGGTCTGCGACTCACGCTGGATCTTCACGCCCTCCTTCGCCTCGATCGCCTGATGAAGCCCGTCGGAGTAGCGGCGGCCCTCCATCAGGCGGCCCGTGAACTCATCCACAATGACAATCTCGTCGTTCCGCACGACATAGTCGCGGTCGCGGTGCATCAGTGCCTTCGCGCGCAGTGCCGCCGTAAAGCAGTGCGAGAGCTCGATGTTCTCGGGGGCATACAGGTTCGTGATGCCGACGATTTTTTCAATTTTGGGGACGGCGCTGTCGGCGGGTGCGACGGTCTTCTGCTTCTCGTCGACCGTGTAGTCCTCGCCCTCCTTCAGGTGGCGCACCGCCTCCGCCATGACGCGGTAGTTGTCCGTGGACTTCGTGCCGGGGCCGGAGATGATGAGCGGCGTGCGCGCCTCGTCGATGAGGATGGAGTCCACCTCGTCCACGATGGCGTAGTGCAGCGGACGCTGCACCATCTGTGCCTCGGAGAGCACCATGTTGTCGCGCAGGTAGTCAAAGCCGAACTCGTTGTTCGTGCCGAAGGTCACGTCCGCCGCATACGCCGCCTTGCGCTCGGGGAAGTCCATATTGTGCGCGATCAGACCAACCGAGAGTCCGAGGTAGCGGTAGAGCTTGCCCATCCACTCGCTGTCGCGGCGTGCGAGGTAGTCGTTGACCGTGACCATGTGGACGCCCTTGCCCGCGAGTGCGTTGAGGTAGACCGCCGTCGTCGCGACGAGGGTCTTGCCCTCGCCTGTGCGCATCTCCGCGATCCGCCCCTCGTGGAGGCAGATGCCGCCGATCATCTGCACGTCGAAGTGGCGCATCCCGAGCACGCGGCGCGAGGTCTCGCGTACAACGGCGAACGCCTCGGGCAGGATCTCCTCCATCGTCACGCCCTCTGCGAGCTGCTCGCGGAATTTGCGCGTGTAGCCCGTCAGCTTGTCGTCGGTAAGGTTTGCCATCGTGGGTTCGAGCGCGTTGATCTGCTCAACAATGCCACGGTAGCGCGCAATCTCCTTGTCATTGTTGTCGCCAAGGAAGCGTTTGAGAATCGAAGATATTCCGAACAAGTAGTTTCACACTCCTATGTCTGTGCTGTGGGTCTATAGGAATCGCTGATAAAATGAAGTCCGTCAGATTGGCGTAGATTTTTCGTCCGAACAAGGAGGCAAACCGGACGCATAGCCAAAGCTATGTGGAGGATCGAGGGCACAGTGCGGGCAAAAAAGATGCGTCAAGATGGCGTGGCTGAATTTATCAGTGCTTCCTATAATAATAGCGTACGCAAAAAAGCCTGCGCCAAGACAGTATTCGTTTTATTATAACACAAAGCCCCCGCCTTTGCATACTAAATGTTGCAAGGACGGGGGTCATGTTGTGCTGCATGGCGCGTACGTCATTTCAACCGCGTACCAGAGCCGCATACTTCGCGCGTTCTGCCACGGGGATTTGCAGCACGTCCATCGCCTTTTCCACGGAAAAGTTCATGCTCTTCATCAGATTGTCAATGGAGGAGGCAAGCGCCTGCTGCATCCCCTGCTGCATTCCGCGCTCCATGCCATCTTCCCACGCTTCCTCAGCACGCACCTGACGCGCGAGCTCTTCGTCCCACTCGAAATTCACCATGTCAAAGACCTCCTTTTCCAATTTCTCCGTAAAATAGTCCGGCAGGTAATTGTTTTCGATGCAATAGCGAATTGCCTCAGGAACTGCTTCCGCAAGGAGTTTTCCCGCCCGTGCCAAGGCGCGTACCTGTGCAACAAAGGCACTGTACGCACGGAGCGGAGCACAGTGTTCAAGGAGTTCGTGTCCCGCCTCCGTATTGATATTGAAGACATCGACAACCAGCTCCAACACATCCGCTGCTCCACCAAAGGCATCGGACAACCGCAGCCGCCACTCCTGCGGCATCGTCGCTTTTCCGTTGTAGAGGACGTAGAATTTCGGGGCGGGAAGAGGGATACGTTTTGCCCGATAGGGGGCTTTGGGATCGACGTATTGACGATAGAGTTCAGCGATGTACCAGAGCAGACGCAGCGGCATATTCTCATTCACCGTACTCTGATGCTCAAGCAGAACAATGTGGCGATCTCGCACGAGAAAACTCACGTCATTTTTCTCACTGCTGAAAAACGTCTCATCCATCGTGGTGATCCGAATCTCGGAGGGCTCTGTCGGCTCGCCTGCAAGTGATGTATAGACCTCGGACAGACGCTTTTCGTTGTTGCGGAAGCACTGATAAATTCAGCCGCGCCATCTTGACGCATCTTTTTTGCCCGTACTGTGTCAGCAAATCCTCCACATAGCCCTTGCTATGCGTCCGGTTTGCCTCCTTGTTCGGACGAAAAAATCTACGCCAATCTGACGGACTTCATTTTATCAGCGATTCCTTGAAAATATCCCGGAAGAGCGAATCTTTGTAGGTACGTTTTGTCTGTCTCATATGCTCTTTCCTCCATCATAGCCCCGCGCCGCCAAAATGTAAAGTCTCAGCCCGTTTTCTTCCCGTCGCCGAGGAGATCCTTTGCGAGGCCGCGCAGGTAGTTCATGACGAGGCGCACGTCGTCGAAGGTCTGGCGCCCTTTTTTCGTGACGAGACCGCTGTTGATAAAGATGGGGTCGAGCAAGGGAATCTGGACGAAGTTGTCCGTCGGCAGTACGGACGGCCGTGCGAGGAAGGTCGAGCCGATCCCCGCGTGCACGAGGTTCTTGACGGTGTGGAGGTAGGGCGAGTAGTGGACGACGTTCGGCTTTTCGCCCGCGCGCCCATAGGCATCCTGCACGAGACGGTCGACGAAGAAGTTGCTGTCCAGCATGATGAGCGGTTCGTCCCGGAGATCGGAGATGCTGAGCGAATGCCGCCGCGCAAAGGGGTGATCCTGTCGCGTGACAAAGGTACACTCGCAGTCGAAGAGCTTTGCATACGTCAGGCGTGCGCTGAAATCGACGGTGTAGTTCGTCAGCGCAAAGTCCAACTTTTCCTCCTCGACCATCTGGAGCGCACTCACGCCGCCCGTCTCGATGATCTCGAGGTCGATCTCGGGGTGCTCGCGGCGAAAGTCGCCGAGGATGTGCGGCAGGAACACCACGCCGAGCTGCAACGGCATCGCAATCCGCACCTTCGCATGGCGGTGCGCCATATCGCGGATCTCATCGTCCAGACGCGCGACCTCCGTGAGGATGTAGGAGACCTTGCCGAGGAGTTTCGCCCCGTCCGTCGTCACCGTGATCTTGCGTCCCTCGCGGTGGAACAGGTTCAGCCCCGTCTCCGCCTCAAGCGCCTGCATGGCGACGGTGACGGTCGGCTGCGAGACGTGCAGGTGCTCCGCCGCCTTCGTGATGTTCTGCCACTGGCAGACCTCGTAGAAATACCGCATCTGGACCAATGTCATCCGACTCATCTCCCTTAGTACGATTCCTAGTGCCATTTGTTCCCCCTATATTAGTCTACTATATATCGAAATAGTGGAATAGTATAAAAGTCACACATGAAATAAATTTTTTTCATAGGTTGACACTATCATTTTATCAGAAAGAAATATTTTATACAATATGAAAAAAGTGCTAAGTTAAAGCCGTACCGATACATTCCGCACAGACAGCGAGGCGCAGCAGCGCAGAAATTGACAGAAAAGGGGAACTGAAATGGCAGTCTATTTTGCAGATACAGTGGAGCAGTTCGTCAAGGATATGCTCGAAGCGAACACGGACAATCTCAAGGCGTTCGAGACGAAGCCGGGGGTGTACTCCAACGTCGATCCGGACACGCACCACGATGTCGAGATCCCCGACGTGCATCTCACGAAATAATACAGCTTACTATCATCCTACTACAGATAGATAAGGGAAAAAGCGGGCGGTTGACCACTGCCCGCTTTTTCGTGCGCGGAAAACAGGGCACGCAATGATCGGCTTCCCCCGCCGAAGCGGGGGAAGTGGCACGCCATAGGCGTGACGATAGGGGCGCTTGTGGCTATTGCGACTCTCTGACGGTAGATAGCCTATGTCGCTCATGGCGCCCCTTCCACCATGCTGTGCATGGTCCCCCTCCCCCGTGTCGCACGGGGGAGGCTTCTAGGTAGGTCGCTCTCTCAGCAAATGCGCGGCACAAGCTCCCCGAGCGGCAGATCCACGACGCGGATGCCGCCGAGTGCGGTGCGCAGCCCGACCGAACCGGGTGCCTCTGCCGTCGTGTGTCCGATCACACAGGCACCGCGTCCGTGTGGGTCGGCGTGCATCACCGCGAGAACACGCGCCGTGTCCTCGGGCGGGACAAAGGCAAGGAGCTTGCCCTCGTTCGCGAGCGTGAGCGGATCGAACCCGAGGATGTCGCAGACCCCCTGCACGGCGGGATGCACGGGGATTGCCGCCTCGTCCAGCAGGATGCCGACCCCCGCCGCGCCTGCCAGTTCGTTCAGCGATGCCGCCACGCCGCCGCGCGTCGGGTCGCGCAGGACGGCGATGGAGGGTGCCGCCGCGAGCATCGCCGCCGTCAGATGGCAGAGCGGCGCACTGTCGCTCTGTATTTCGGGCGGGAGCGTCAGATTGTGCCGCGCCGCCATGACCGTCGCCGCATGGTCGCCGAGCGTCCCCGAGACGATGATGTCCATGCCCGCCTTGATGTTCGTCGGAGCAATGTCCACGCCCTCGATCAGCTCCCCAACACCCGCCGTATTGATGTAGATGCCGTCGCCGCAGCCGCGCGGCACGACCTTCGTATCGCCCGTGACGATGAGAACGCCCGCCTCCTCCGCCGCTGCGCGGATATCGCGCACGATACGGCGCAGGGTCTCCATCGGAAAGCCCTCCTCGAGGATCACGGCGAGCGAGAGCCAGCGCGGGACTGCCCCCGTCATCGCGAGATCGTTGACCGTCCCGCAGACGGCAAGCCGCCCGATGCTCCCGCCGGGGAAGAAATGCGGCTGCACGACATAGGAATCCGTGGTAAACGCAACGCGTCCCGCACTGGGCAGGATGGCACCGTCATGCAGCGTATTGAGAATCGTATTGCCGAGCTCCGGCAGCACGACCTCCTCCATCAGCGCGTGACTAAGCTGTCCGCCCGCGCCGTGCGCGAGTGTGATGACCTCATGCTCCATAGCGGAATTTTCCTCCTCCGTATTTGTACCATGCGGCACACGTTCCCTCGACCGACACCATGCACGGGCCGATCGCGTGCTCCGGCACACACGCCCTGCCAAAGAGCGCACAGTCGCGCGGTACGATTGCACCGCGTAGCACCTCGCCGCAGCGGCATCCGTTCCGCCCATCCCCGACCGCCGCAAGCGCGAGCGGACGTACGTGGGCAAAGTCGAACGCCGCATATTCCTCCCGCATCACGAGCCCCGAGGCGGGGATCTCCCCCAGCCCGCGCCAGCGCACCGCCGCAGGTTCATAGACACGGTCGATTGCCGCACGCGCGACCGGATTGCCCTCCCGCCGCACAACCGTCTCGTAGGCGTTCTCGATGTGCGCCTCCCCTGCACCGATCTGACGCACAATCATCTGCAGGGCACGCAGGATCTCGAGCGGCTCAAAACCGCCCACAACGCCGGGGATATGGTAGTCCTGCGCGAGGAAATCAAAGGCATCCGTCCCCGTCACCACCGAGACGTGTCCCGGCAGGAGGAAGCCGTCGACGTGCGTCTCCCCGCCATCGAGGAGCGCACGCATCACGGGCGGGACAAGCTTCTGTGCGGACAGCAAAAAGAAGTTCCCAAGCCCCTCCTTCTTAGCCGCGAGCACCGCCGCCGCCTCGGTTGGGGCGGTCGTCTCGAAGCCGACGGCAAGGAATACAACCTGCTTGCTCGGGTTTTCCGCTGCGACCGTGAGCGCATCGAGCGGCGAGTAAACGATGCGGACATCCGCGCCCTGCGCCTGCGCCTCGGCAAGGCTTGAGCGCGTGCCCGGCACCTTCAGCATATCGCCGAAGGTCGTGATAATGACATCCGCCATCCCCGCATACGCAATCGCCGCGTCGATGTAGTCGTCCGCCGTCACGCAGACAGGGCAGCCGGGCCCCGAGACCAGCTCGATGCCCTCGGGCAGAACCTGCCGCAGTCCCGCACGGAAAATCGCAACCGTGTGCGTACCGCAGACCTCCATAATGCGGATGCTCCCGCCCCGTGCCGCGAGAATACGGCGCAGCTCCGCAACGATCTCCGAGGCAGCCTGCCGCGTGTCCTGTGCGCCCCTCATGGGATGCTCTCCACCGTGCGCGGCGCACCGCGCATTTCCGCCCGCAGCGCCTCGATGCGCTCCGCCTCCTCCGCCGCAACGATCTGCATCGCAAAGCCCGCGTGGACGAGCACATAGTCCCCCACCGCCGCCTCGGGCAGCAGCATGAGACTTGCCGCGCGGCGCACCCCGCTCACCTCCACCGAGGCAAGCTGATCCTGTATGTCAACGATTTTTGCAGGAACTGCTAAACACATAGTTTCTCCTCTAAATCTTGTTGGATTCCATCTCTATCAAAACGTATCCCTGCGCGTTCAAAGCGCCCCCACCGTCACGCTGACGCGTGCCACCTACTGACCTGTCCAAGAAGCAAGTTCGTAGAACGTAGCTGATTGGGTAACAGGTCGTATGCGAAAACGTCCTAAGAACACGAGCGTTAGGGAAGCACTGATAAATTCAGCCCGATCATCTTGGCGCATCTTTTTCGCCCTCTCTGTGTCGACAAATCCTCCACATAGCCTCTGCTATGCGTCCGGTTTGTCTCCTT
>CALJPB010000043.1 GCA_937981305.1 uncultured Selenomonas sp. | reverse complement strand
ATTGCGCGCAGAGGATGGACGTACCGTGGTCGAGACGATCATCCATGAGGGGCGCAACCGACAGGTGCGCCGTATGTTTGCCGCGATTGGCTGCCGTGTCGCGGTACTCAGGCGCGTGCGATTTGCACGGCTGACGCTGCGCGGACTTGCCTGCGGTGCATACAGGCATCTGACGGCGGAGGAGATTCGGGAGCTTCGTGAAATTGCAGGGGTGACAGGGCGTGAAAAGAATCATTGTGGTGGGGGCGGGACCTGCGGGCATGATGGCGGCGGCGGCAGCGGCAGAGTGCGGAGGGAGCGTTCTGCTTCTCGAGAAGATGCCGCGTGTCGGCCGCAAGATGATGATTACGGGAAAAGGACGCTGCAACGTCACAAGCGCCGATGATGTTCCCGATCTCATCAAAAATATTGTCGGGAACGGCAGATTCCTCAACAGCAGCATACGTGCCTTTGACAATGCGGATGTGATGGAATTCTTTGAGGGACTGGGCGTTCCGCTCAAGACCGAGCGTGGCAACCGTGTTTTTCCGACGAGTGATCGTGCCGCCGATGTTGTGGATGCCATGCTGAAATACCTGCGTGATCAAAAGGTCGAGATTCGGACGAATGCGGCAGTCAGTGCGCTCATCATCGAGCATGGAGAATTATGCGGTGTGCGTCTTGCGGACGGTGCGGAAGTCGAGGCAGATGCCGTGATTCTCGCGACGGGCGGCGCATCCTATCCTGCGACGGGCTCGACGGGGGACGGCTACGCTCTCGCAGTCGCGGCAGGACATACGATCGTGCCGATTTTTCCTGCCCTTGTCCCTCTTGTGACGCAGGAAATCTGGGTGAAGGACGTGCAGGGGCTATCCCTGCGGAACGTGCGAGCGACCTTGTATCATGCGGGGAAGAAGGAGCAGGAGTTCTTCGGAGAGATGCTCTTTACGCATTTTGGCGTAACGGGACCGATCATCCTTCAACTGAGCCGTCGTGCTTCCGAGCTGCTCATGTCAGGCGCAAAGGAGCTTTTGCTTCGTCTGAATTTGAAGCCCGCGCTGACGCATGAGAAATTGCGGGAGCGTGTGGATCGAGACTTTACAGCGTATGAACAGAAGCAACTTCATAACGGCATGATCGATCTTCTGCCCAAGCGGCTGATTGACCCCGTTCTTTGTGCAGCAGAGCTTTCACCCGAGCGCGTCGTCGGACAGATTTCGTCAAAGGAGCGGGAGCGACTCGTGCGTACATTACAGGCACTCCCTCTCACGATCATAGGGACACGTCCCATCGCCGAAGCAATTGTGACGGCGGGCGGTGTCGCGACGCGTGAGATCGATCCTCGCACGATGGAATCCAAACTTGTGAAGCATCTCTATTTCGTCGGCGAACTGGTTGATGTGGACGCATATACGGGCGGATATAATCTGCAGGCCGCTTTTTCTACCGGTTATGCAGCCGGCGTAGAAGCGGCCGGAGGGAGTGAATAGGAAATGAAAAAAATCAGTGTCGCCATAGACGGTCCGGCAGGGGCGGGTAAGAGCAGTGTTGCCAAAGCAGTAGCCAAGCGGGCGGGATACTTATATTTGGATACGGGTGCTATGTACAGAGCTTTGACATGGGCCGTTTTACAGGCCAACGTCGATTTGGCGGATGAAAAAGCTTTAAAGAGCCTTATTCATACGGCAGAGATACATATGGAGCC
>CALJPB010000042.1 GCA_937981305.1 uncultured Selenomonas sp. | reverse complement strand
AAGAATGAGGGAGTACGGCGACTATATCAGGGAGGCGAGGAGGATACTGCGCCGCTATCCAAAAATGAAAATCGCCGTTCTCAATCTCGCAGAGGAAATCAGAACACAAGAACTGATCCTGCGGGATGAATCCATTGCCTCTGTTCGATATGGGGATGATACGACGGTCGGCGGGCGGGGTGAACTGACGACAGTGGAAGCCGCCGCCGTGCGTCGGTTGAGGATTGCAGATCAGATGGCGGATATGCGCAGCCACCGTGATGAGATTGCAGCCGT
This sequence comes from uncultured Selenomonas sp., assembly GCA_937981305.1. GTDB lineage: Bacteria > Bacillota > Negativicutes > Selenomonadales > Selenomonadaceae > Centipeda. The sequence goes on along the minus strand of CALJPB010000042.1, from coordinate 4,822 downwards.
GATCCGCACGGTTGATTATGTGCTTGCCTCGTTGAATGACGCTGATTGTGAAATGGTACGGCGTCACTATATCGATGGTGTGCCGTGGGAGCAAGTTTCAAGAGAGATGTTCTACTCAGAGAAATGGACACGCGCGCGGGGGGCGAAAGCCCTGCATGATGTTGCCCTCATGCTCTTTGGTGTGCAGGAACGCCCCGCGCAAATGAAACTTGTTCTTCGCTAAAAAGCCCGTAACCCCTTATACGGAAAGGGATTACGGGAAAATCTTTGCGTCTATCTTGAAATAAATATTGATAAATCAAGAAGAATGTGTTATGATAATATCATGAAAGGAGGGAAGCGGTTATGAAGATTGACCCAATAAAAATACTGAACCTTGTAACGGCAGTAATCAACCTCATCACAGCGATGATACTGCTCTACAAAGTCCAGTAAAGAAAAGTGAACATTGAGTTCCCCGCCTACGGGCGGGGGGCTCAGGGTCAATCAAAGTATATCATAATCGCAAATCAAATGCAAAAAGTGACGGTAGGTATTGCGGTGGCAGCATTCGCAATCTCGGTCTATGTATTGTGGAAGGCGGTGGGGATGTGAGTAATGAAAACGGCTGGGGCGGCAAGCGCGTGGGTGCGGGTCGCCGTCCCGCTGCTCAGGATGGGACAGAGCGAAAGATGCGCTCGCTGCGGGCATCTGATGAAGAATGGGACACCATCAAGGCGTTTGCAAAAATCATCAAAGATGACCCTGCCCGCGCCGTGCGGATGATGAAAACAGAATAGAATCCGAATGGAATCGGAATAGAAAAGGAATGACGCCTTGCAGAAATGCGGGGCGTTTTCCTATGGCTATTGTTCGCAACCTGTGGATAACTCGAATGACTTTGCAACGGGCATTTTGTGCCGTGTTTTTTAGTGGTATCAGTGTTACAATGGTAACGTGAAAATTTGAATCGAAACGAGAGGGACACGGCGCGCGCCGCGTCCCTTTTGCATGGGTGATATTATGCTGAAACGAATTTGCGGCGTATGCGGGCGGACGGTGACGCAGGGCACGCGCTGCCCATGTCAGGCACGCCGCCATCGGGACTATGACCGCACGCGGCGGGACAAGGACAAGGCGTCATTCTACAATGGGAAAGCATGGCAGCGGACGGCGGAGGCGGCGCGCATACGCGCCCGCTATGCAGATGAAGTCATATATGCAGAGACGGGGCGCATCGTGCCGGGCGCAATCGTCCACCACATCGAGCCGATTGCCGAGAATCCTGCGCGTAAATTGGACATGGATAATCTTATTTTTGTATCGGCGCGGACGCATAAAGAGATTCATGACGCCTACAACAAGAATCTGCGTGCAAAGCGTGCAATGCAGGAAAAGCTCGCGGCAATCCGCAGGAAAACAGATGGGGCGGGGGCGGGTCAAAAAAGTTTTGAGCAGGAAATATAAAACCGCGTTCGGTCTTTTTTCTTGAAAAAATGCCAGAAATGAAATTTTTAGGGACGATTAAAATACGAAAGAACAATAGAAACGGGGGAGGGGGAGACAATGGCGGGACGCCCGCGCAAGGTGGTCGGCGTTTCTACGGGGAAAATCGGAAAAGAGAAGCGGTTGAACCGCAAGATACAGGAATCGAAGATCAAGGTCGACCGTCTCCAACTCGAGGAGGGTGCGCCGGATTGGCTTTCGCCCGAGGCAGCGGAGGAATATATGCGCATTGTTCACGAGGCGGGAAAAATTGACCTATTGGATAACATCGACCGTGCGTTCCTTGCCATCTATGCGGATAACTATGATCGCTATACGAAAGCGAGTGCCGCATTGCAAAAAGAGGGCTTGACTGTGATGACGGAGAACGGGGAGTTTCCGTCTCCGTACATCAAAATTGCAAGCGACGCGGCGACGCAGATACATCGATGTTCGACGAAGCTGGGTCTTGCGGCGACCGACCGCTTGAAGCTGATTGTACCGACGGCGACGGATGACAAGCCGACGAATAAGTTTTTGAAATATCTGTAGGAGGTGACTGCATGGAGAAGGAGCGCCGCCGCGCGCCGCCCGTGGAGGCAGAGAGCGCATGATGACCGACCGAACAACGGCATACGCCCGCATGATTGTCGCGGGGCGGAAGATTTGCGGGCGGGCAGAGTATCAGGCGTGCAAACGTCACCTGGACGATATGGCGGATAAATCGTTTCCCTATATCTTTGATGTGCAGGAGGCGGAACATCATATCGAGCTTGCAAATCATCTTGTCATCGGTGAAGGACGGACGGCCGCGCGACTCACAACGCGCGGATTTCAGAATTTCATCATCGGAAGTCTGTTCGGATGGCGCAAGAAGCGTTCCCGCCTTCGCCGTTTCCGTGAGGGCTACATCCAACTCGCGCGGCAAAATGGAAAATCCTTCCTTGCGGGCGAGATGTGCAACGACTACGCGACCTTCGCGGGCTATCAGCATGGGCGCATCTATTGCACGGCGACGAAACAGAAACAGGCAAATATCGTCTGGGAGGAAGTCGCGAAATTCATAAGCTCCGACGCCGATCTTGCAGAACTCTACAAGGTGCGCGAATACGACCACACAATTCGCTCCCTCGTCACGAATACGACCATAGAAGCCATTGGCAGAGACACGAAGTCCGCCGATGGCTTTCGCTCTATCCTCGCGATTGTGGACGAATACCACGCGCATCCGACTGATCAGATGTATAAGCTCATGCTGGACGGTCAGATCACCGTGGACAATGCGCTCACGCTTGCAATCACAACGGCGGGCTTCAATCTGAACGCGCCATGCTTCGAGCAATACCAGTTCTGCAAAAAGGTGCTTTCGGGCAATATCCGCAAGGATTCGCTCTTCATCTTCATCACAGAGATGGATGAGGATGATGATATGTGGGAGCCCGTGAACTGGGCAAAGGCGAATCCGCTCAATCTGTGGAATGCGGATGAGACGCTCAACGATGAGATGATTGCACGCATGGCGGAAAAGGCAATCGACGCCCGTGAAAAACAGGGGCGCGATCTCGTAAACTTTCAGACCAAGACCTTGAACCGTTGGGTTGAGTATACGGGCGGAGGTCTGCTCGACCTTGCGGCATGGCGGGCGTGTGCGTCGGATGCCACACTTGAGGATATGCGCGGGCGGCAGTGCTATCTGGGGATTGACCTATCGAGCGGCGGAGACCTCACGAGCATTGCGCTGATTTTCCCGTGTGAGGACGATGAGATGTATCTGTGGTCGCACAGCTATATGCCGGAGCTGCGGCTTGCCGAACATATCCGTACGGATGACGCGCCCTATGGCGTCTGGAAAGAGGCGGGGTTGCTCACACTCACAAGCGGCATCTACGGCGTTAAGACCGACTACAAATACATCATCGCCGACCTCGTACGCATCATGGAGGAATATGAGATTGAGATCATCGGCTGCGGCTATGACAATCACAACGCAGGCGCATTCCTGTCCGACCTCGAGGCGGTGCTGCCCTGCGATCTCGTAGAGGTCAAGCAGTCGGCGCGGACACTCAACGATGCAACGCGGGATTTTCAACTGTCGGTCAAGGCGGGCAAGGTGCACTATGACCGACAAAACGCCCTGCTCACATGGAGCATGGTCAATGCCGTCATATCCGCGCCAAATTCGTTCGGAGAAATCAAAATCGACAAGATGACGCAGACGAACCGCATTGACCCATGTGACGCAGTGATCGACGCGTGGACGGTGTATTTCAATCAACACAATAATGCGGCGGTGGACGCAGAAGAAGCACTGTCTATGTGGCTGGAAGTGACAGCGGGAGGATGTGACGAAGAAGATTGAAACTCGTGGATAATATCAAAAGGCTCTTTCGTAATTCGGGTGAGGGCGGCATTTCTCTTTCGGATGTGCATGACTTTTTCTTTCGGGGCGGCACAGGTGCGGCGGATGGTCCCGACCTCTCTGAGATCACCTATTTCACCTGCCTCAAGACCCTTGGCGAATCCATCGGCAAAATGCCCGTCTATCTGATGGATGCCAACAAGGAGCGTGTCACAGGGCATGAGACGGGACGGCTTCTCAACGTGCAACCGAACAGCATCATGACGCCGCTGCAATTCTTCACGACACTGGAATATCACCGCAACCATTACGGGAACGCATACGCCCTGATCGAGCGTGACCGTGCCGCCCGCCTGACGGGGCTTCACATCCTGCATCCGCAGCTGGTGCAGGTGTGGGTGAACAATACGGACAGTTATACGGAGCGCCGCTATTTCTACCGCTATATGGACAACAAGACGGGAAAGGAGTATTGGATTGCGCCCGACGATATGCTTCATCTGCGTGCGTGGGTTACGGATGATACGGGGCTGGTCGGGAAATCGGTGCGCCAGATACTCGCTGAGAATATGGCGGGTAACAAGGCAACGCAGCGGTTTCTCAATGACCTCTACCGTAAGGGACTTACGGCGAATGCGGTCATAAAGTATGTCGGTGAGCTCAAGAAGGACGCACAGGACAAGATGCTGCAACGTCTTGATGCGCAGGCGCGTGATGATTCGCGCCGACTCATCACGCTGCCGATCGGGGCGGATATACAAACGCTTGACCTCAAACTCACAGATTCGCAGTTTTACGAGCTCAAGCGATACTCCGCGCTGCAAGTTGCCGCCGCATTCGGTGTCAACCCCGACCATCTGAACGACTATACGAAGTCCAGCTACAACAACAGTGCCATGCAGAACCTGCAATTCTATGTGAATACGCTGCTCTATAATGTCTCGCTCTACGAGCAGGAGATGAACCGAAAGCTCTTGACAGAGAACGAGCAGGATGCGG
>CALJPB010000041.1 GCA_937981305.1 uncultured Selenomonas sp. | reverse complement strand
GAGGAGTACTGGTCGCGCGATCAGCGCATTACGGTCGGCAGCGGCACGATCAACAAACAGAATTTCTTTGTCGGCGATACCTGGCAGATCTCGAAGAATACGATGCTCTTCCCCATCCTGCGCGTCGATCACAGCAACCTCTTCGGCACGAACATCTCCGGCAGCATCGGTATGACGCACAACGTCGGCGGCAATTCACATCTCCGCTTCAAGACGAACGTCGGCACGAGCTACGCAGAGCCGGGCATGGGCGAGCTCTGGTACAACTGGGAGATGTACGGCAGCAACCCCGTCGGCATTGGCGATGCACGCCTCGGCTGGTGGTGGGAGGGAAATCCCGATCTGAGACCCGAGAAGTCCGTCAATCTCGATATGAGCATTGAGGGCGAAACGAAGAACACCTATGCGCGTGTTGGCATCTTCCACAACCGCATCCGCGACTACATGACCGTCTACTATACGGGCAAGCTGATGGACTTCGCACCACAGCTTGGCAACGACGATAAGTGGATGCGTGCCCCCGATCTCATCTACAGCTTTAAGAACATTGGCAGAGCCGAGATCACAGGCGCACAGACAGAAGTGCGCCAGAAAATCGGGCCGCATTTCAGCACACGTCTCGGCTACACCTATCTCCATGCCATCAACAAGAGCGATCCGCTCATGCCGGAGCGTCTGCTCGACCGCCCGACACACAAGATCGACATCGGCATCTCCTACGAGGACAAAAAAACGGGATGGTTCGCACAGCTCTGGGGCGACTACTATATCCGTATGCTTGACAGCAACACGCTCGCGAATGGTAAGAACTATTGGAGTGACTACAACGAGGGCAAGCTGGCAGTTACACAAAAACAGGAATATCAGGAAAAGACCTTCGGCATCTGGAACTTTATGGTGCAGAAAAAGCTCAGTGAAGACGCGATGGTCTACGTCGGCGTAAACAACATCTTCAACCACCGCGACGACGACCGCGCAACGCAGGAGCGCGTCTACCGCATCGGCGCGAACTTCAAGTTCGACACAAGCGGTCCAAAAAAGAGTCTCCTCACAAACGGCACAACGGAGATGGGCGAGCAGGAAGCGGCACTGCTGAACAACTTCCTTGCACGTCCCTTCGACGAGAGCAAGGCGATGGGGGTCTCCCTCATCGGGGACTATCAGTGGCGTTGGACGGCACATGGCGGTACGAACCGCCCGCATTCCACCTACTCGGCGACCTCCTCGATCAACGAGAGTGCTGTGCGGAATATGCGTGACGAAAACGAACACGGTTTCGAGCAGCGGCTGCGCGTCGGAGCAGACGCACGTGTCGCCGATAACACGAACATCAAGGTCGTCGGCAGTCTCTCAGGAACGACCGGCGTTGACCCCGCGCACAGTCAGTCGGACAGCAAGGGGCTCAGCAAGGCACGCCTTGAGCAGGCGGACGTGACACAGCGTATGAAGAAATGGGATCTCTCCCTCGGTCGTCTCACGGAGCCGATGGGTGTCACGGGCTACTGGTTCGGGCGCGAGTACGACGGCATTCGCGGGGTCTATACGGGCAAGTCTTCACAGGTACGCATCGGCTTTGGTACGTTCAAGCACTCGACAGGCGTATCAGACACGGCGTATACCCATGTCACTCACCAGACCTTCTATCGCCCCCCAACGATTGCCGAGCTCCTTGGCATCAACAAGGACGTGCCAAATCGCTATGACTTGGATCAGACGACTGAGGAGGGTAATGCCGCATATGCCGCAGCGAAGGCAGCCGGCAATGAGGCGCAGATGAAGAACCTCTCATTCTATCAACAGCTGAGAGAGGTCGCTGATGACAGCAGTCTGACGGACGCAGAAAAACTCAACAAGAGTACCGAGATTCTGAAACGTCTGCATGGCATTGTCAGCACTGCATATGGCGACGCTCTGCGCGAAAAGACCTTCACGCTCACGGCAAGCAAGGGAATCTCCGCCATCTACGAGGTGGAAGATAACAACGGCAACAAGAAATACGTGAAGCTCTTCGGCGACGACGAGCTGAACAGTGAGCCCACATACGTCAGCGCACACGATCCGGCAGAAAAAGAAAAAATCGAGGCACTGAAAGCAGAAGTCAAAAAAAATCTCACATTCTCCTTGGGCGATGCCGCAGCACTGACGACGGATGACAGCTATCTTGCCAAAAAAGGCGAGGAATATCTGGAATCTGCCTACAAAAGGCTGGCAGAAGCATGGGGACGGTATGAGCTGGATCAGCTCAAACATGATGGTGTGGAGCTTGGCAATGACGATTTCTGGGGTGGAAAAACTTGGACACAGTCCGGCGATACGTGGACAAGACAATCGGATACCGCCATGGCGAAAGACTATCACTTCAAACGCGTGGTTGCTCTCGTCTCAGAAAAATCTTCATGGCCCGCTGTATATAAAAACAAAACGGGACTGGTTCAGAGTGCCTACGAAAGTACCTTTTCCGGTGTTGATCAAAATTTGAATGGATCACAAAGACTGACCCTGAATTCTGTCGGAGCTGCCTACTGGGAGGCAATGGAGAAGGTTCTGGAAGAATCCGAAGCAGCGAACAAATTGCCGCGTGCCGCGCTCGGCGCAGTCGTCGGCAACCTCATCAAGTCGCAGGGAATTGTTCTTGAGAAGGACAATATCCCGCCGATCGACAAGGCGGCATTCATCCAGTACCGCAAGCAGCTGCGTCCCGATCTCGGCGTGACGGCGTGGTATCTGCGTTCCATCGGCGGCAGGAACTACACGATGCAGATTGCAAACGGCACTGACAATGACAGCCACAATTTCAGCAATCTCGCGAATGTCCTCGGCCTTGGCGCACAGTGGCAGGTCGGTCGAAAAACCACTGCTTCCTTCGACTACGGCTACAACTTCACGCGCTTCGGCAAGTACATGAACGGTGAAACCATGTTCGATCATCCTGTGCGTACCGACATCTTCACTCCGAAGGGACGCAGTATGGGCAGCGCGCCAAAGTTCTGGGCACTACGCCTCGACATCGGACGCGCGGACACGGATATCGCTGGAACGTGGAACGCATTCGTCGACTACAAACACTTCGAGCACGGCTCGTTCTTCGGCGGCAACGGCACGGGCTATCTCCCCGACCGCTACCTCGACGGTATCCAGAGCTTTACGATCGGCGGCGGCTACGTCCCCGCGCAGAACTGGCTCGTTGAGCTATTCTACACGTTCGACGCGAAGGGTACGAATCGCCGCGACACGATCCACGGCTCAGAGAAGTTCAAGCTCGGAAACTATACGCGTGCGCAGGTGACCTACCGTTTCTAAGAAAATTTTTCCGCACTCCACATTTCGCTGAAAATTTTTCTCAAACACCTATTGATTTTCACTCTCAGATGTGCTATATTTTATTCAGGCTTTCGTTAGGGAATGTCCTCGGATGTTTCCAAAGCTCTCCTAAAATATAATACACAGCAAAGATAGTCCACAGTGGAGTGTGGGCTATTTTTGTGCTTTATTTCATAGTTTCTATCCATAAACATCTAAAATTACTTGACAGATGTGTTATAATAAATCAAAAGGTCAATGTAACTACAAAACCTTCCGACAGATATGTATTTTCGCCCGTTCCGCAAGGGAGGGGCAAAAGGAGATGAGTCCATGGCAAAGGAACACATTCAAAAGGATGTCGTCATCATCGGCGCGGGCATGGCGGGGCTGACCGCCGCCCTCTACTGCGGGCGCATGAACCTCAGGACGCTCGTGCTTGAGAACTCGCTCGTCGGCGGACAGATCGCGACGGCGGCGGACATCGAGAACTATCCGGGCTTTGAGCGCGTGAGCGGGATGGAGCTGATCGGCACACTCGAAAAGCAGGCGACGAATTTCGGCGCGGAGATCGACGAGTTCGACCGCATCGAGCGCGTCGACCTCAAATCCACGCCAAAGATCGTGGAGACGGAGACGTACATCTACGAGACGCCCGTCATCATCATCGCCTCTGGAATGAACCGCCGCAAGCTGCCGCTGCCGCAGGAGCCGCACTACTTCAACCGTGGCGTGCACTACTGTGAGCTGTGCGACGGGCACACGTATCAAGACAAGGTGATCTCGGTGATGGGCGGCGGCAATGCGGCGGTCGATGCGGCGAACTTCCTCACGAAGTATGCGTCGCATCTCTACCTCATCCACCGCTCGCAGCTGCGCGCGGACAAGTCCTCGCAGGATGCGCTCTATGCGAATCCGAAGGTGACGGTCATGCTTGAGACGGAGATCACGCATCTGAACGGCGAGGATCGTCTCACGTCTGTCGATCTCCTGCACAAGGACACGGGCAAGACGGAGACGCTGCCTGTGGACAGCATCTTCGTCAACATCGGTGTTCTCCCGAATACCGACCTCTTTGTAGGGCAGCTGAAGCTCACGGAGACGGGCTACATCGCAGCGGACGAGAACTGCCGCACGGAGATCCCGGGGGTCTTTGTCGCGGGCGATATCCGCGTGAAGGAGATCCATCAGCTGACGACCGCTGCCGCCGACGGCACAACCGCCGCGCTCCACGCGGAGAAGTATCTTGCGGGTTTGAAGAAGTGATATAGAGGAGGACATTCCCATGATTCAGGTTTTTTCGTTCGACGCGTGCCCGTGGTGCACGAAGGCAAAGAAGTATCTCGACAAGAAGGGTGTCGCCTACACGGTGCGCGACATCGAGAAGGAACCCGCCGCCTACGATGATCTCGTAAAGCTCACGGGCGAGGGCGCGTGTCCCGTCATTCTCGCGGACAGCGGAGAATACGTGCGCGGCTTCGATCAGCCCGCCATCGACCGCCTCCTCGGCATCTAAGGAGGAGCGGCTATGGTCAAGGTCTACTCCATCACGGTCTGCCCGTGGTGTGTCAAGGTCAAGAAGTACCTCAAATATCGCGGCATCCCCTACGAGGAGTTCAACATCGAGCAGGACGCGGCGGCGCGCGAGGAGTGCCGCCGTCTCTCGGGCGATACCATCGTTCCCGTCACCACGGCTGACGGCAAAGAGTTCGCCGTCAGCTATGACCGCGCAAAACTGGACAAGATTCTCGGGATTATAACGTAATTGTTTGAAAACGAAAAACGGTGTCTCTACACATCTTTGTGGAGACACCGTTTTTGTTTTCTATTGCATCAGCCCGCCATCGTATTTCAGCGTGGCAAAGTAGTCGTCAATCGTCTGGGCGCGGCGGATCAGTTCGATGCTGCCGTCCGTGCGGCGCAGGAGTTCGGCGCAGTGGAGTTTGCCGTTGTAGTTGAACCCCATCGCACTGCCGTGTGCACCCGTATCGTGGATGATGACCACATCGCCGATGTCGATCTGCGGGAGGGCGCGGTCAATGGCGAATTTGTCATTGTTCTCACAGAGCGAGCCCGTGATGTCATAAATGTGGTCGGCGGGCGCGTTCTCCTTGCCGAGCACAGTGATGTGGTGATATGCGCCGTACATGGCGGGGCGCATGAGGTTCGCCATGCAGGAGTCAAGCCCGATGTAGTGTTTATAGGTGTCCTTCCGATGGATCGCGGTGGAGACGAGCCAGCCCGCATCCCCCGTCATGGCACGCCCGCTCTCCGTTCGAATGGCGACATCATCGAGTCCGACGGGTGCAAGGATCTCGTTGTAGAGCCGCCGAATGCCCGCGCCGACGGCGGTGTAGTTGACGGGGCTTTCCTCGGGACGGTACGGGATGCCGAAGCCGCCGCCGAGATTGATGAACGCGGGGTGAATGCCGAGCCGTGCCTTCATCTCCGCCGCCAGCTCGAACATGATCCGCGCCGTGAGGAGAAACGCACCCGTGCGCCGCTCTGCCGAAATCACCATCGTATGCAGACCGAAGTGCTGTACGCCCATCTCCCGCGCACGCGCATATGCCTCAAAGAGCTGCGGGCGCGTCAGCCCGTATTTCGCCTCCATCGGCTTGCCGATAATGTCGTTGCCCTCGATGAGGTCGCCCGGGTTATAGCGAAAGCTCAGCACTTCGGGCAGACCTGCATTCTTTGCCAGATAGTCCAGATGTGTGATGTCGTCAAGGTTGATGACCGCGCCGAGGTCGATTGCCTTTTGGAACTCGTCGGCGGGGGTATCGTTCGAGGTGAGCATGATCTCCTCGCCCGTCACGCCCGCCGCCTCGGAGATGAGGAGTTCGGCGAGACTGCTGCAGTCCGTCCCCGCGCCCTCCTCGTGGAGGATCTGCACGATGCGCGGGTTCGGCAGTGCCTTCACGGCGAAGTGCTCACGAAAGCCCGGCGCCCATGCAAAGGCATCGCGCAGACGGCGGAAGTTCGCACGGATCTTCGCCTCGTCGTAGATGTGGAACGGGGTCGGGTATCGCTCGATCAGCGCGTGTGTCTCCTCGACGCTGAGCGGAAATGTCTTTTCGTTCATAATTTCCTCCCTCAAAGCCCGCAAATAAGTTGTCCCATTATAGCAACGAAAAAACACCTCTGTCAAATTGTATACCTTGACGAACTCGCCGCTCTCCCCTATAATGGGGGCTATATTTTTTCCTTTATATGGGGAGCTGAACAGGGGGTATTATCATGGTATTTGGAGGAAAGGCACTGCGCCTTGCTGCCGCACTCATCGGTACGGCACTGCTCGGCACGGCTCTTGCAGGCTGTGGCGGCGACACGGCGAAGTCGGACGAGATCCGCATCGGTGCGAACTTCGAGATGACGGGCAATACGGCGAACTACGGTATGTCGACGCTGGAGGGTCTGAAGCTCGCGATTAAGGAAGCAAATGATGCGGGCGGCATCAATGGCAAGAAGATTGTGCTTGTCGAGGCGGACAACAAGTCCGAGGCGGCGGAGTCGATCAATGCGGCGACAAAGCTGATCTCCGACGATCACGTCCGCGCAATCGTCGGTCCTGCGACGACGGGCAACGTCATCGCAGAGTCACAGGTGGCGACGGACAACAAGGTTCCCGTCATCGCACCGGATGCGACGGCGGTGGATGTCACCGTGGAGAACGGCACGGTGAAGCCGTGGATTTTCCGCAGCTGCTTCATCGACCCGCAGCAGGGCGATGTCATGGCGAAGTTCGCACTGGACACGCTCAAGGCAAAGACGGCGGTCATCTACATCGACAACTCGACGGACTACTCCAAGAGCCTTGCCGAGGTCTTTACGAAGGTCTTTACGGCGGGCGGCGGTCAGGTACTCATGACCGAGGGATTCCTCGCCAAGGATCAGGACTTCAAGGCGACGCTCACGCGTCTGCGTGCGGCGAATGCGGATGTCATCTTCGTTCCCGCCTACTATGAAGAAGTCGGCAAGATCGTCAAGCAGGCACGCGAGATCGGCATCACCGCGCCCATCATCGGCACGGACGGCTGGGACGATCCGAAGGTCGCCGAGCTGGCGGGCGCAGCGGCTCTCAACAACACGTACTTCAGCACGCACTACTCCGATAAAGACGAATCGGTTCGCCCCTTCATCGAGGCGTTCCAGAAGGAATACAACCATGCGCCGAACGTCTTCGCGGCACTCGGCTATGACGCGGGCAAACTGCTCGTGGATGCGCTGAAACGCGCAGGGTCGGATGATCCCGAGGCACTGCGCAAGGCAATCGAGGAGACAAAGAATCTCGTCGTCGGCACGGGTACGATCACGATGGACGCGCAGCACAACCCGATCAAGCAGGCGGTCATTCTCGAGA
>CALJPB010000040.1 GCA_937981305.1 uncultured Selenomonas sp. | reverse complement strand
CTGAAGCGCCGGGTTGAGCGAGGGGCCCTCGCGGCCGTCCTGGCCCTTTGCCTCGCGGGGAGGGCGACGGCCCAGCTTGCCGAGCCCGTCCAGGCCTCGACGGAGGACCTGCTGCAGATGACGGAGGAGAGCCTCTATGCCGATTGGCAGGAGAACCGCGCGTTCGTCCGGGGCGTGGGGCGCGTGGTGCAGAGTACGGCCCAGGGCAGGCTCCTGGCACGCCGGGCGGCCCTGACGGATGCGCGCCGCGGCCTGTTGTCGCTGCGCCAGCACATCCTGGCGGACCCGGAGCTCCGGGGACGGGCGCTGTGGCTCGCGGGCCCCGTCCCTCCGGTACGGATCCTGACCGAGAGGATCGAGGGCGGGCTGTACTTTATCGAGGTCGAGACGGCGCTCTCCCGCCTACTCGGCAAGCGCGGGGAAGCCTATGTGGCGGGTGAGATGCAGCGACTGCACCTGAAGTAAGGCGCAGAAGTGCGGACTTCGCACCGAATTTTTCGGTTCCAACCTTTGTTTCAAGGAGCGAGGGCAGTTTCCAAGGGAGAACTCGAATTCCATCGAGAAAGCTCGGTTTCTAACGAGAAGGCGCAGTTTCAGTTTTCAGTTTTCAGTTTTCAGTTTTCAGTTTCCAGTTTCCAGTTTCAAGGAGGAGAGTATGATGACAGGGAAGCGTTGGGGGGCGGGTTTCGCCCTTGCTTTGGGTCTGGTCCTCTGCATGGTTTTGGGGGCCGCGCACGCGGCGCTGCCCAATGGGTCGATCGCCATATTGGTCAAGAGCGCCTCCGCCCAGGAGGCGGCACAGACGGCCTCTGTCTTCACGCGCCAGCTTCTCGATGTAGGGCAGCTCGCCCAGCCGCTCCTTCTCCGCGCGCAGTCGATCATTCTCCGCCTGTGCCGCCGCGAGCCGATCCGATGCGAGACGCTGATCCTCATGCACATGGGAGAGATAGAGCCCCTGCGAGACGAGGATCGAGCCGAAATAGCCCAGAATGACGAGGAGCGCAATCATAAACCAGCGCGGTCTCCTAGGCGTCCTTCTCCGTACCATCGGTATGCCCCCTCTTCCTTGTCAGCATTTCCGTTAAAATCTCAACCACGTCCGCCGCTGCATTCTCACGCGCACAGTCATGCGCCGCCCGCCGCATCTCCGCAACGCGGTGTGCGAGGATCTTCTCCACCGCAGGTGCCATGCGCTCGCCCGGGTGCAGCCAGACAGCAGCCCCGTGCTGCGTCGCATAGATGGCGTTCTCCGTCTCAGGTCCCGGGATCGGATCGTGCAGCAGGAGCGGCAGCCCCGCCGCAAACGCCTCACTGAGTGTCAGCCCTCCCGGCTTCGTGATGAGGAGATCTGCTGCTCGCATGAGTGCGGGAATCGCATCCGTATAGGAAAAGACGTGCATATCATGCCTTGATGTCTCCGCCAAACGACGCGCGTGCATCTCAAGTGCAGCATTGTGTCCCGCTGCGACGAGGACGGAAAGCCGCCGCTCCACCGTCTCCACTGCCGCGAGTGTCCGATCAATGCCACCAAGCCCCAATCCTCCGCCCATGAGCAGGAGTGTCGGCAGATCCTCAGAAAGTCCGACCGACTCCCGCGCCGTCCGCCGTGTCAGTCCGTCGTCCGCACACGTGATCGGAATGCCCGTCGCATGAACCGTCTGTGGGGCAAATCCGCGCGCCGCCATCTCCGCCGCCATGGATTCGGTCGCAACGAAATAGATATCCACCCCTTGTACGAGCCACATCGTATGCAGCGCATAGTCTGTCATGAGCGCCGCAAGAGAAAAGGAAGAACCGTGCCGCATACGCCAAAGAGCCGCCGCCCCCTCGGGAAAGGGATGTGTCGCAATGACGAGATCGGGGGCATACGCCCTGATGATCCGTCCCATGGTGCGTACCATCACCTGCGCAAATACGCCGCGCACAATGCCGCCGCTCGTCTTTTTCCCGGCGATGCGAAAGAACACATCGTAGAGATCGGGCACAAAGCGCAGCATCATGAGGTAGATCCGCTTCATGAGATAGTGCACGGCGGAAACTTCCCGTGCCATAAAGTCCACCACATCCACCTGCATCGCCCCAGCCTGCGGATGCGACGCAAGTGCCGCGCGGATTGCCTCTGCCGCACGCAGATGCCCGGAGCCGATGGATGCCGTTAGAATGAGAATACGGGCACGTTCCATGCGCCACCTCCTCACACAGTTATGACTATTTTATCACAATTTTGAGCGGCGAACAAAAAATTTTTACGCCGTCAGTCCCCCGTCAACACAGTAGGTGCTTCCCGTCACCCACGATGCAGCGGACGAGGCGAGAAAGGCAATCACAGATGCCGCCTCTGCGGGCGTACCGATGCGTCCCATCGGATAGTGCGCCGCCATCGCCCGCAGCTGTTCCTCGCGTGGCAGATGCGGCGTAAACTGCCGCTCGGTCAGCGGAGTCAGCACATCGGCAGGGGCAACGGCATTCACGCGCACGCTGTCACAAGCAAGTTCCAGTGCAAGCGAACGGGTAAAGGCAACGACCGCCCCCTTCGCCGCCGCATACGCCGCACAGAAATAATTTCCATGCACCCCCGCATCCGAGGCGACGTTGACAATATTTCCGTGCGACACACGCAAATACGGCAGTGCCGCCTGCGTCAGATAAAACGTCCCCTTGACATTCGTTGCGATCAGCTCCTCAAGCATCCCCTCCGTGAGATCATCAAGAGCCCCCTCCCGATAGATCCCCGCAGAGTTCACGAGAACGTCGATTCCGCCGCAGGTACGCTGCGTCTCCTGTACCGCCTGCGCACAGTCTGCACGCAGACGCACATCCCCCTGCACAAAGTGTACCCGCGCTCCTGCTGCAAGCACGGCAAGCGCACGCGCCCCGCGCTCCACATCGCGCCCCATGAGCGCGACACGCGCCCCACCCGCAAGAAAGAGTTCTGCCGCCGCAAGTCCGATGCCCGACGTACCGCCTGAGATTAACACTGACCTCCCTGCAAATGCCTCATAGGAAAAAAATCTCGTTTCCATATCCTCCTCCGTGAAACAAAAAACCGGACTCCCTCATAGGAAGCCCGGTCATCGTACAAAATCAGTTCACACCGTTCACAGAGTCCTTCAGAGCCTTGCCAGCCTTGAACACAGGCGACTTCGATGCC
>CALJPB010000039.1 GCA_937981305.1 uncultured Selenomonas sp. | reverse complement strand
ATGCTGCCGGCTGTGGCGCTGCAACATTCAAGGAACGTACGGGGGTATCCTTTGTGTTCTCTTGTGCAAAATGCACGGTTGCGATTCGTTTTTTTTCAAAGTGCTGTGTACGCAGTTTTTCCAAGGCGGATATGGCAGAGCGACGCAGATTATTCAGCGCACTGACCGGCACCATCACGGCGTCATCCATATCACAGGAAAGCTCTGCAAGGGAAAACAACGTCGTACCAAGACGCCCCATCTGCTTTTCAGCAGTCTCGACCGTGAGAGGCCGATTGTTCGCCGAAACAACGATGTAGTTACTTTCTGCTGTCGCTGTGTTCCCCTCATCGTCCGTAAGGGAGAGACACAATTTTTCTCCAAGTCGTGCACGGAGAACGGCACGAAGCGGGATACGATCACAGGAGTCGGCATCATAGGATTGCCTTGCCGCATCCATGAGCTTTGCATCATAGACCTTGAACACGCGATCATGGACATGAACTTTGCCGTGCAAGGCAAAGGAAACCGTATCCCCTGCAAACGCCTCCGCACATTCTTTTCCACGACGATCATACAGGCGCTCGATCTCGGCACTGACACGCCCGCCAACCTTGACCCAGAAATCTACCTGATCGTGGGCGGCAAGACCTCTGGTCAGCTTCACCGAAACCATCTGTGTACCACGGTCATATGCCGTAACGCGCCCGATCAGAAGCCCGCGATTGTTGGGACGACGATCACTCATCATATACCTGCCCTGCCGCTTTTCCATATATGCTGTTGTAAAGTCACGGTTGAACACCTGCGCCAGATGATCGCGATCCGTATCATCGACAGCATCCTGTTTGGTATTGAGGTGGTGGTCAATTGCCTTGCGATAGGTATGCACAATCGTCGCAACATATTCCGGACGCTTCATGCGCCCTTCAATTTTGAGCGAATCAACGCCCGCATCAAGCAGCTGCGGAATGAGTTCGACTGCATTCAGATCGCGCGGTGAGAGAAGGAAGTTGCCGGCGGATTCACCGAGCACGTCACTTCCCTTTGCATCAACCAGCGTATAGGGCAGACGACAGGGCTGTGCACAGCGCCCACGATTTCCGCTGCGGCCGCCGATCATGCTACTCATCAGGCACTGCCCCGAATAGCAGACGCAAAGCGCACCGTGCACAAAGCTCTCGATCTCAACACGGCTTTTCCTGCAGATATCCCGAATCTCGGCAATGGAGAGCTCACGCGCCAGCACCACACGTGAGAAACCGAGTTCCTCAAGTGCCTGGACACCTGCAATATTATGTACTGTCATCTGGGTGCTTGCGTGAAGCGGCATCTGCGGCACAACCTCCTTTGCCAGCCGCACGGCACCGAGATCCTGCAAGAGAATCGCATCCGCCCCCGCATCGTAGAGAAAGGAAAGGTACTCTTTTAATTGCGGGAGTTCTTCGCTGTCGACAATCGTATTGACCGCAACATGAACCTGCACATTTTTCAGATGCGCATGACGAATGACCTCCGCCATCGCATCTTCATCGAAGTTGGAGGCGTAGGCTCGTGCACCAAACATTTTTCCCGCAAGATAGACAGCATTCGCACCGTTTTCAACCGCCGCAAGAAACGCTTCCCTTGTCCCTGCAGGAGCGAGTAATTCAACCAATCCATTCAATCCTTTGCAGTATGCGAAAGAACAGAGACGTTCTGTTCCCCCATGTCAATACCGTCATGCGCCGCATCATCGTGTTCCACTATGTCCGCAGCCGCACGCATCTCCTCAAAAAGACGCAGCTGGTCGTCGTCCAGCGTATCCTTTACGTCATCCATATCGGGCAATGCAGGAAGATCCGCAATCTGCGCCAATCCGAATGCACGCAGAAACAGATCGGTCGTCCCGTAGAGAATCGGGCGTCCGATCACCTGCTTGCGCCCCATTTCGCAGATCAGCTCAAGTTCAAGCAAACGCCCAATCGAACGTTCTGCACGAACGCCGCGGATGTGCTCTATTTCCTGCTTCGTAATCGGCTGCTTGTAGGCAATGATGGAAAGCGTCTCCATCGCCGAGGACGAAAGTGTCGGCTGCACCTTTTCCGAGAGCTTCTTCACCCACGGAAAGGCGTTCGGATGCGTCACGAGCTGATAGCCACCTGCAGATCTGCGCAAAAATATGCCGCTCCCCCGATCCGACAGAATGTGTTCCAGCTGTGTCAGGGTCTCCTGTACCTCCCATTCGGGGGCTTCGATGATTTCAGCCAGCTTCGACAGGGAGAGCGGCAGTCCGGCAGCAAACAGCACGGCTTCCAAAATGGCTGCCCGACTAAGAGACTGCACGGCTTCCCTCCTTTTCCGAAATCACGATTTCATAGTAGAGATGTTCCTGGGAGATATAGACCATCTGCATTTTTGCAAGTTCCAAAAGTGCCAAAAAGGCGGACAGAAGCTCCTCGCGCGTTCCCGTTGGAAACGCCTCATGCAGTTTGATTCTGCCATTCCTGCGGCGTAGAAGTTCGAGAATATCCGTCATCTTGTCCTGCACGCGATATTCCTCTGCCGAAACAACAATGGCAGGAATCACAGGTTCTTCACGAATGCGCCGAACATCTGAAAAAATACGTATAAGTGCCTCTGCCGAAAGCCCCGTAATGGGCAGCCGATGGGCAGGAAGCGGCAGCGGTGCACGCTCCACATAGGGGCTCTGGGCATCGTTCAAGGAGAAGAGAACGGACGAAATTTCTTTGAAGCGTCGGTATTCGAGCAGACGCTCCACAAGCTCCATGCGCGGATCTTCCTCCTGCTCCTCCTCCGCATCGCTCTTCGGCAGGAGCATACGCGACTTGATCCGCAAGAGTGTCGCCGCCATTACCAAAAACTCGCTCGCATATTCGATATCGAATTTGTACAACGTATCGATGTAGTCGAGATACTGCCGTGTCAGATTGGCAATCGGAATATCATAAAGATCAATTTTATTCTTTTCGATCAAATGCATGAGGAGATCCATCG
>CALJPB010000038.1 GCA_937981305.1 uncultured Selenomonas sp. | reverse complement strand
CGAAGAATTTTTTCAACTTTAGACGAAGAGGGGTTTCTAAGCTTTATAATCTTAGCATTTCCTTTAAGCATTGATTCTCCAAGAGGTATAACCACGCCATGTCCATTACGAGTAGCCTCTGTTTGTAAATCCATGTACCCTGTGGTAGTTAACTCCAATCTTGGATTGGCAACTAATACATGAGAACTACGTGCATTGGATACATATTTCCATGCGTTAATATCATTTATAAAAAGACATCGATGACGATGCGAACGTTCTTCTCCAAATTTTGCTATATATGCAGCAACAAAATCATTGACATCACCTTCGCTCTCTTCCAAAAGAAATATTTTCTCGATCTCGCCCAAGAAAAGTTTCTCAAGTTCATTACAGGCATCTTCTCTGTCTATAACAAAAAGATCCGGCGGAAGGGGTATACCTTCTTTTGTTGCTGAGTCCAAAATTAACCGCCAATGTTCAAGAGGAGTTGTCATCCCGTCTGAATTTACGGCTATCCCCATCTTGACTGCCAACCATCGGGCAATCGAGGGAAACTCTCTCAACCAATCAGCAATTTGATTTCCATCAAGAACGCGAAGGCTCTTCCAACCTTTATCTTTATGTTCTGCAAGCCATGCTTCCCCCCAACTCGCAGACGACCGTGGTGTAACAAAAACAAAACTAGTATTTCGTCGTACACTCTCTTGCACTTGTTCGGTTCGTTTAATCAGATCATCAGTAGCCTTTCTCTTCGAGTTGACTCCCGTCCCAATCTCCCAGTACGAACATCCTTTTGGTACAAACTGAAGAAACCCCTGCACACACTCCACAACCCCATCCCATCCAGATTGATTAACACTATCACCGTATGGGATATGACAACTATCGCCATGCGATATCGATCGGCTAACCAACAGATTGACTAGTTCAGGTATCACACCTCGACTCATATTCATATTTGAATTCACATAACGTGACAAATCTTCAGCTGTGACAATTCTCGTATGATCCATGTCAAAATCACCTCACACGAAACATATTTGAAACTATTCTAAATCACACAGTCCCTCATCACTCCTCAAACCCTACATCCTTCGCGCCGAGTGTGCGTGCATTCTCGGAGACGGTGCGGATGGTCTGGGGGGAGAAGCCATTGTCACTTTCGGCCTCCACTTCGAGGGAGATGGTGACGCGTGTGCCGTCCTCGGAGGTGAGGTGGCGGATAACCTCTTCGACGTAGTTCTGAACGTCGCGGTTGATGCGGGTCGTATCGAGCGCGGCAGAGAGGAAGAAGCGCCGTTTTTGCGCAGGTGCAGGAGCGGATGCCGTAGGAATTGGACGTCCATACGGCGATTTGCCATCCGCCACACTACCATGCGCAGTATCGGCGGAGCCATCCGGCATATTGCCCTGCACATTGCCGCCATACGGGGCGGCCGTGTGCTCTCTGTCCGATGCCGCAGCATCCATCTCTGCCTGACGCTTTGCTGTGTCCTCGGCAAGCTGTTTTTGCGCGACTGCCATCTTCACGAGAAGTGCGGACTTATCGACGTGTGAAACCGAACGGTTGAACATCAGGTCGATATAGCGTGTGCCATCGAATCCCGCTGCGAGGGCAAAGTATTGATCGGAGTTCACGCCCTCGCGAATCGTCTGCATGAGCACCTCCTCCACGGCAAGGCGTGGGAGATAGCAATAGGTACACAGCTGCTCCCACAGCGTCTTGACCGGCAGGTGATCGGAGGATGCCCAGAGCAGACTGTCCAGCTCCATCTTCAGCAGCATGGGTGCCCAGCGCGAAATGACCGCCTCATCCGTCCGTACCTTCTTCGCCGCCTTGGTCACAATGCTCTCATCGCCGCCGATACGAGGCATCTCCCACTGAACGGTCTTCACATCCGCCGTCTTATCCACGTATGGGATCAGCAGCCAGCAATACGCCTCCCGCAGATGCGCATCTACCGTATCATGCGCTGCACGCAGACTGCTCTCCGTCTCGCGGTTCTGCGCGGCATCGAGATTCAGCGACTCACGGTCATTCTGAATCGACTGCCACGCGAGATAGCGGCGGACATCCTGCTGCAAATCATTCATCAGACCCGCGTCCGCTGCGACAAAGAGAAGCATATTTCGATAGATGCGCGGCGTATTGCTCCCGCGATTGTTCAAAACATCCACTGCCGCAGTCATCGCAGCACTGTCCGCCTTGTTCACCGTATGCGTCTCCGTCGGACGCAGGAGAACGAGCCGTGCTGCCTGCTCATCCGGTACATCCAGAGAGGACGCTGGACAGATATGGAGTCCCACAAACGGGGACTCCTTTTTGCATTTGCGCAGACGCATCTCGATCTCACGGACGACATCGGCATCTGCGATCTGAGAGGCACGATCCGTCACCGTCTTGCGCAGCGTCGGACGCGTGTCGTACCAGTAGCGACTGCGCGACGGATTG
Organism: uncultured Selenomonas sp.; assembly: GCA_937981305.1. GTDB lineage: Bacteria > Bacillota > Negativicutes > Selenomonadales > Selenomonadaceae > Centipeda. Next base: position 22,487 of record CALJPB010000038.1, on the reverse strand, counting down.
GTATAGAGATACGAGAGCGAAGTCTCGAGCGTACTCAGCGCGTCCTTGAACACAGAGATATTCTCGCCGGGCTGAACAACACCGAGCGAGATGCGGGCAGACTCGATGCCGCGTACCGACTGTGCACGCACGCTCGGTGCAGATCCGAGCATGATCGTACGCGCCACACGCCGCGCCGCTAGGAACTTGCCGAGGCGTGCGTTCTCCTGATCCTTCTTATAGGGGGTCGCCTTCTTGCCGTCCACCTCGCTGTCCACGAGTGCGATCCACCCGTCGGGCAGATAGCGAGTCAGCTCGTCGCGCACAGACGGAATATCCATCGGCAGAGAGCCGGGCAGGATGAGCAGCCCCGCGTCGCTGCCCATCCACAACTCATGAATCACCGCCGCCATCAGGCGGAGCACGCCGCGCGTCCGTTGAAAACGCTCCAGTGTCGCCCAGTCCTCGTAAAGGCGGTCGAACACCTCGGGGTGAATCGGATAGCACGAGATCATACGCTCACGGTACTCCAGCTCGCGAGCCTCCACGGGAAATACGTCCTGATTCGCATGGTACATCTCGCTGAATGCCGCACAGACGCGGTCTCTGGCATCCGTGTCCTCGCAGTCGAGGAAGAGGCGGCGACGCACAACCTCAAAGCCCTCGTTCGCCGTCACGGGCTTCCAGATCGCCTCCATACGCCCGAAGGTATGCGCGATGCTCTCAAGCGCAGCCTGCCCTGCCGCACCGCCAATCTCGATCTCCGACTCGGGGATCGACGCCACCACGAGGCTGTTCTCACTCGCACGTGCCGCCTCGGTGATCTCCTGGATAAAGGAAATGAAGTTGTCAAACGAGCCGGCAGGAAGACCATCCACACCATAGATTTTCTTTGCATAGGCGACCAGCTCATCCATGAGGATGAGGCACGGCCCCGCCGCGTCAAAGAGATTCTTCAGTGCCTCCGATCCGGGAGATACCCCCTTCTTGTCCGCCTCCTTCACATAGTCGTAGAGCTTCGAATTGCCCGCCGATGCAGCGAGCTGTGCCGCCATCTCCCCCCACAGCGTATGAATCATCAACCCCGGCATGTGCGGCGGACGCTGCACCCGCGTCGGATCGATGGCAGTACCGACGAGCACCGCCACGTTCGCCTTGGGCAGTGTGGACAGCCCCGCACGCGCGAGGACAGGCCGCACTGCAGGGATCTTGTCGAGCGGTACCGTTCCGCGCAGCATGTGATAGAGCGCGAGCATACTGTGCGTCTTGCCGCCGCCGAATGCCGTCTTGAGCTGGATCACGGGCTCGCCGTCCTTGCCGCCGATGCGTCGAAGTGCCTGCATGAGCAGCCCCGCCATGCCCTCGGTCACATAGGTGCGCGCAAAGAACTCCACGGGGTCACGGTACTCAAAGGCGCCCTCGCCGCGCGCTACCTGCGCCAGATCAGCGGCAAACTCCGCGTTCTTGTACCGTCCCGCCGCCACATCCGGATGCGGTTTGATTACGTCGCGCCAGCTCGGCAGACTGCTCACGGGGACAGACTGCAGGATGCCGCCCGTATTGGGTGCGGCTGTTTTGGGGGCAGAGACCGCCGCCGCACCATTCATCGAGCCGGCCGCCGAGCCATAGCGCAGCTCGCGCAAAATCTCGCGGATCTCCTCTGCACTATCGTCGTCGATCGACGCACAGAGACGCGCCATCGTATCGAGCGCACGCCATGTATCATCATCGGTGAAATCCTTGCCGCCGAGATGGGCAAGATCATTGCGCACACCCTTGAGCTCTTTCACCCAGGTGCGATTGCTTACCGGCAGCTTGCGTGAGAAGATATCACTCCAGTGCAGGTCAAAGAGGAGCAGTGCCAACGCCATATCGAGCGAGTCGACGAGCGTCCCCCAGTCCCCCGACAGCGGCAGACTGCGCTTCTGGTCATCATAGAGGATGTCCAGAACGCCGTCCTCCCACCAGTCCGCCCCATAGGTCTGCTTCAACTCCTTGCAGACATAGTCCGAGAGTGCAAAGAGCAGAATACGCTCCCCCTGCCGCACCTTTTCGTGATTGCTGCCCATCCTACATTCCTCCTGTGAAACGTCTACTCGGCGAAGAGTCCGCCCTGATTCGCGCCTTGTTCTTTCTTGATCCGCGCGGCGACTTCTTGGATCGCCCGCCAATTCGAGACCAGCGTGTTATACGCATAGGCTTCCTGTGCCCAACCTCGCCGCTCTGCCGTCTGGAACAGGCGATAGGCGAGTGCGCGTGCTTTCTCTGCGGCCTCCGAGGAAAGCCCCACAACGATCTGCGCCGCGCCCTCCACACCATCCACATCGAGCGCATGGGCGAGACGCTGAACAACCTGCCAGGTCACAGAGACATCGAACGTCCTCTGTGCTACCATCTCATCGCGCTGCAGGAGGCGTACCGTCCCCCGCTCCGCGAAGAGGATGCCCTTCTCCCGTAGGCGGTCGGTACTCGTATTCTTCGCACGCGCGAGCACATCCACATCGCCGAACTTCACCTCGCGGAATGCGTACTGCGTATAGAGTGCCACACAGAAAATCGTATCCCGATCGAGTGCTCCGTCCTGCTCGGAGAAGTATTGGTCGAGCTCCTGATTGATGATCTGAAGTGCCGTGCGCACCGTCATCGGCGTACCGTCTGCCTCAAGAACCTGCGCATAGCGCGAGTAGACCGCCATGCCGGGACCGATGGCACTCTGCGCCATATCTACAGGTGCGATGTTGCTCTCCTGGAGGTTCACAAGGGCGGGGCGCAGTTCCCGCTTGAGTGCCGTAAGGAAGTCACGCCGTGTAGCGACCGGTGCATCGGCGGGACGCTTGCGGCAGACAAGAACGATGGAGGAAGCGAGTGCATTTTCAAATGCTTTGAGTCCGGTCGGTCGCTCTGTGCGAATTGGCCATGTTGCCGTAATGGAAAGTCCCGCATTGAGAATTGCAGACAACATGGTCTCCCATCCCGTAGATGCCGTATTATTGTCCCGATCGGTCTCTGTTTGCTTAAACGCATAGTAAATTGTGATCGGGATATCGTTATCTGCCGCATGATAAATCTGCAATAAGGCATCGCTCATACCATGCTCAAAGAACTCCTTCGCCCTATCAGCACTTCCATCAAAACGATAGGGTGTTGCAATCAGTTCCTCTTCCTTTGGAACGAGCATTGTCCGAAACAGTTCGGGGTAAATATCCTTGAGTGCCTTTCGCATCCATATATAGAAAAAATCCGATAGGTCGGCATAGCCAATCATGTCGTAATAGGGCGGATCCGTGGAAATCATGACATTCCGCATTCCTATCCCGTCTTGTGCGTTCGCTTGTTTAGCAACTCCCTGCAAGGTTGCAGGAAAATGTTCAATGCATTTTGGAATCCATTCCAAAGAGCCGCTCCAACTTCCCGTGGAATTACTGAAAATATTTGCCTCTGCAAACTCCCAAATCATTGGAATTGCCTGTCTCGCAAATGTCTGCTCAATTTTTTCACCAATACGATTCCACACGCAGAGCGTTGACATCCGATTCGCTGTACGATCCACCGCAAATGAAAGATAAGAACATATTGCCTGGGCGTATTCCTCACTACCTCCATCTGAGATGACCTGTACTCGCACCACAGAGATGAGTTCAGACAATATAGTCAGTGCATTTAATTGTCGATTTGTGAATAATTGATGATATTCCTCCAAACCGTATAGCGGAGGACTGAACCAACGTGGATTCTGGGGCATTGCACCAGTTGGATAGTCATGTACCATTAAATCACTCAAAAACATGGTCTGACTTTCGTTTGGCGACAGATAGATTCTCCCCCTCTGTCCCTCGGCTATAACAGCCATCATGGACATCCCCATGTGTTCGGATGCAGCTTCGTTCCGAATGTATTCCGGCGTAGTTGCTTCACCACAGGAAATACAGCGAAATTTCAGTCCTTTCGCCGTTTTAGGGGACGCAGGAAAATCACGCCCATAGCGCACTTCGTAACGAATATTTGTCCCGTCAACATTCGGCTGAATATACGCCTCTTTTCCCTTTTTCTTCGACAGCTCAAAACTGCTCGCAAGCGGCATCTCACATCCACAGGCAGGATTCGGGCATTTCACGGTACGCGCCCAGAGCCATGCGATGACGGTGTGCTCTTTCCCGTCGGCATCCTTGACCTTCGGATAGAGGTGTCCAATCTTCTCAAATGCCTTCCGCTTCATCCATTCGCCGTAGTAGCGCACGTCCTCGGCGAGTCCGCGCGTACCCGACCAGTCGTCCTCCGTGAGTTTGTTCCTCTGTGCCTCGGGATTCACGGGCGGCTGACCCGCGAACTTCGGCGGGATCTCGATCATCGCCTTGTTGATCATGACGGCGACAGGGTTAAGGTCATGCGCGTGCGCCTCAAGCCCAAGCCGCTGTGCCTCCAGCGGGATCGTCCCGCCGCCCGCAAAGGGGTCAAGCAGCGGCGGCAGATTCCCGTCCGTCGACTTCAGTACCTCCGCTTTCGCGGCATCCAGCACGCGCTTATCATTGGAGTTCTCCCATTTCACGAGCTCCTCGAGTATGCGAAAGAGGCGTCGCCGCTCCTTCTCCTGTGCCTTCTCCGTGGGGAACTGCTCTGGATGTGAGGACGGATCATCGACGAGCGATGCCCAGATCACGGCACGCGCCGTCGCCGTTGGCTTACGCGACCACCACAGATGGAGCGTTGACGGATGCCCGTGTCGGATGGATTTCTCACGCGCGGATTCCGCGTTGATCGCGTCCAGCGGAAGCGCGACCTCGATGAGTTTCTTCTTGTATGTCATGATCCTACCTCTGCAAGAGGACGGTCGCGCCGTCCATCAGTTCCTTGATATCATAGTTTACGCTCGTCGCGGCGAAGTCCGGACGTTCACGGAAGGGACGCTGTAGATACGTCGTCCGTGTGCGTGTACCGTCTACTGCAACGAGTGCAAGGATGTACTCCTCGGGTTTGTTGAATGCCGTGAGGATTTCGTTCTTCGTGACGGTGACGGTCGCAGCATCCGCCCGCCGCCCCTTGACCTCGATGAAGCGCAGCGGCGCATCGTCCGATGCACGCAGATGCATCGGAATCTCGGACTCCACATCGTAGCCGACCTTCTCCGCGCTCACGTCACGCGGCACATAGCCAAGCGAGCGTTCAATCTCCATGACGGCATTCATCGCCGCCCGCTCGACTGCGCTGCGTGCCGTCGGATCGGCAGTGACACGCTCCGTGCGCCCCATGAGTGTGTCCAATCGTCCGCGCGGTATGACAAGTGCACCTCCGACCACGATGGGGGCGGTCGGTGTGATGCGTTTCTCCATATCCAGCTCTGCAAGCCGCCGCTGCATCCGCGCACTGAGTTCCTCTGCACGCTGCGCCGCCTTCTGTGCGTTCAGACGGGCATTCGTCTTGCCTGCGGCTTCCTTTTCCCGGAGTTCCCCGGCACGGTAGTCCCAATACTGGATCTCTGCGGTCAGACGTTCCGTGACCGCCTTGATGGTCTTGTCGATCCGTGCCGTTCTGCGCTCCCGTATCTCTTTCAGATGGGTTGGGATAAGCTCGCGTACGGCATAGCTGCGTGCCATCCCCTCCACATCATGCGAGAGCCAGTCCTGCCCCGCGAGGAAGGCACGGATGGCTTCGGCTTCCTCGGGCTGAGGCGCACGATAGTCAAGATAGGGTGCATAGCCCGCGTTCGCCGCACTGCCGTCGGCACGAATCTCAACGAAGTGGATGTGCTTTGAGATGACGCGCTGTCCGCCGCCGGGGAGCGGCACACCGTCCTGTACGGCATCCTCGATATAGAAGAGGAGTCGCGCGTCCGTACCTGCATCGTTCTCATCCACAAAAATCGTGCCACGCTTCATCACGTCCATGCTGCGCTCCCGCACGAGGTCGATCACAGCCTCGAGGAGCGGATGCCCCGGGGCAATCAGCGCAGCAGCTGCCTGTCCCTGCACGGCGCAATACGCCTTGTCAAACGAGATGCGCTCATAACGTCGGAGTACGGATTCCCCTGTGCCGATCTGGCAGTCACGATTCCGCACGGCAAATGGCACGGAGGTGATCTCATAGCGTCCGTTTTCACGCACATGGATTTTCCCGCCGAGCCGACGCAACGCCGCGAGGAAGAAGCTCTCGATGAAGTACGGCTGAAGCCTGCGCGCCTCCATGCGCTCCATATCTGCACGGATCGCCGTGACGCTGTGTACGTCCATCGTGTCCTCGGTCAGCGCGTTTTCGTCCAGCAGCTTTTGCAGCTCTGCGCGGTCAAGGCTCGTGTCGACGACCTGATTCAGCCGATCACGCACCTCCTGCCGGTTGCCGTAGCGAATCGCTTCAATGAGAAGATCACGCAGCGGACGGTTTTCGAAGGTGAGTTTGCCGAGCACATCGAAGACCTTGCCATGCAGTGCCTCACGCTCCTGCTCCAGCTTGTCAAAGAGGCGCTGGAACACCATGCCCTCGCGCGTCTCCTTGCTCACGAGGTTCCACAGGTGACAGACCTCCGTCTGCCCGATGCGATGGATGCGTCCGAAGCGTTATTCGAGGCGGTTCGGGTTCCACGGCAGGTCATAGTTGACCATGAGATGTGCACGCTGCAGGTTGATGCCCTCGCCTGCCGCGTCGGTGGCGATCAGGATGCGGACTTCCTTATCCTGTTTGAACAGCTCTTCGACCTTGCGTCGATCGTCGCGGAGCATGCCGCCGTGGATGGTGACGACCGTCTCCTCACGACCGAGCAGGGAGCGGATTTTATCCGTCAGATAGCGCAGTGTGTCTCTGTGCTCCGTAAAGATGATGAGTTTCTCACGCGTGCCGTCCCCCTCGAACATGGTGGCGTCGTCCTGCAGCAGCTTCGATAGCTCGTCCCATTTCCGATCTGCACCGCTCTGCCGCACGCTGTCCGCCATGTGCTCAAGGTTCTTTAGAATCTGAATCTCCGCCTCGAGCTCTGCGATGGTCTGCGCGGCAGATGCCTGATCGACGACGCGCTCCTCCGTGTCCTCCATCTCGGCTGCGGGCAGATCGTCGTCATCGTAGTCATCGGATGCGGATATGCTGTATGCCGTCGCCCGCCGGCCGATCTGCTCCTCTGCGAGACGCTGCTCCATGCGCTCACGCCTCCGACGGAGGGACTGATAGATCGCCTCCGGCGATGAGGCGAGACGCCGTTGGAGGATGGTGAGTGCAAAGCCGACGGTTGTCTTGCGTTCCTTGTCCAGCTGATCGGCGCGGTTGAACTGCTCCTGTACATAGGATGTGACCTCTGCGTAGAGTTTTTCCTCCATCGGAGAGAGGTCATAGTTGACGGTGTACGCTCTACGCTCGGGGAAGAGCGGCGTACCGTCGAATTTCAAGAGATCCTCCTTGACGAGGCGGCGCATGACATCGGATACATCGACTGCCTGCGTGCCGCTGCGCGCAGCGCCCTCGAAGCGATCGGGGTCAATGAGGGACATAAAGAGCTGGAAATCCGCCTCTTTCCCATTGTGCGGCGTTGCCGTGAGGAGGAGGAAATGCCGCGTGAGTCCTGAGAGCAGCCGTCCCAGCAGAAATCGTTTGGTGTATTTGACCTCACCGGCCCAGACGGTCGCCGACATCTTGTGCGCCTCATCGCAGACGATGAGATCCCAGTCTGTGACACGCAGTTTTTCCTGAATCGCTTCACTCCGTGCGAGCTTGTCCAGGCGGACGATGCAGAATTTCGTCTCCGCAAACACGTTGCCCGTCACAGCAGACTCGATGCGATCGTTCGTCAGGATCTCGAAATGCAGGTTGAATTTGCGATAGAGCTCGTCCTGCCACTGCTCGGCGAGACTGCCCGGCGAGACGATCATACAGCGTTTCAGGTCACCGCGGATGAGCAATTCCTTGAGAAACAGTCCTGTCATGATGGTCTTGCCCGCGCCGGGGTCGTCCGCGAGGATGTAGCGGAGCGGCAGGCGCGGCAGCATCTCCTGATAGACGGCCGAGATCTGATGCGGCAAGGGATCGATGGCAGAGGTATGCACAGCAAGATAGGGGTCGAAGAGGTGGGCGATGTGGATGCGGTATGCCTCCGAGGCAAGGCGCATGTCATCCGCATCCGCATCAAACGACCACGGCAAGTGCGCACCGCTCACCGCAAGCCGCGCCTCATCCTCCCGATAGAGGATCTGACCGGAGAGCTGCCCGCGATCGTCCTTCACCGTGACCTCAAGCCCCATATCGCCGAACCAGTTCACTGCGACGACGGTCACGGGAGCATCGCCCATGATCCCTGTGACCCGTGCACCTATGGTAAGATCTTCCAATCGCGCCATCTGATTGCCTCTCGCTCCTTCTATGTCTTCTATTTTCTGTATATTATAACACAAGAATGAGAGTGTTGGGCAGTATATATGGAGTGTCCCTGGACATCTCTCCCTGCTGCTCAGTAAACCCTAGTCTTGATTTCCGAAATAAGATTATCACCGCCGCGCCGATCGCTACCACTCTTGGACATCGTGACGATATAGCGGTCATCATTATAATAAGTCAGTTTGTGATGTTTTCCCTCGGATGTAATCCTGAAGCCCATGTCAATCAAAGTTCTCCGAATTGAAGCAGTAAGAGTACGCTCCCCCTTCAGTACACGCTTTAGCTCCGTCTGCCGCTGCGCCTGTATCTCCTCGGACTCATTGGCATTCAGCAGATCCTGCAGCACGTCAGCGCATCTGAGATGGCGATCTTTTTCCTTCGGCAGACGATCCAGTTTCTCTGACAGTGCAGTACGTACAAACTCAAGCATTTCGCCTTGATAAAATTCCCTCTCATCGCCATAATAAAGAAGCGGATTTTCCCCCATCGAATCCACGCGTGCGCGTAAGCCGGCAAGCTCACTTTGCAGACGGGCATTCTGTTTGGTAAGTTCCTCGACCTGTTTCTGTGCCTTGACATATTCACCCCAGTATTGTTCTTTTTCTTTCCAGTATTGTTCTTTTTCCTTCGAGGTCTGCTTTCGGGTTTCCTCGATCCGACGCTTCTCCTCAAGCAGTTGATCAGCTTGCCGTCGCATTTGCATCATTTGAATGCCGTCCCATGTGTCCAGCCGCTCCCGCTTTTGTTGATTCATATAGCGGAAAATTATGCGCACCATCTGTGTCATGACTTTCTCCACGTCCATTCCGTCATACGGAATAAATCGCTTCGCTGCCGCTGATACGCTTGGAAAGTAGATCGCCATACCGCCGTTATAAACATTCTTCCCATGGCACAAGTCCTTCAACGTGCGGCTCACATCTTTGTCAGACTCGACCAATACATGAGCGACACCGCACAGGCGACGCCCCAGTTCCCCCTCATCAACGATACAGTGCTCTGTGAACCAATCCCGCGTCAGATAGACCACAGGCAGACGAAAAGCACCAGCATCCTCCAAGCAGAGCTGCGTCAACACCTGCTGCTCATCTGCAGTTGCACCAAAGGAATGCGGATATTCGGAAATAGTGAGCCCGCCATCCGATCCAAGAACATTTTCCCGCATGAGCAGCTTCAAAAAATATGGCGGTTTGAACTCCTTGTGAAAGTAAACCGTGTTCTCTGTCGCTTCACGGCTGAGGTAGATCCCGATCTCCCGCCGCTCTGTATGGAAGATAAACTCCGTTGTCCAATGGACGCCATGTTCGCTCTGAACAAAATGCGCCGCTGCCACATCGTTATACTCTGTGATCTCAAGCATATTCTTCATATCGCCCCAACGGTGACGATAGCCGCCATCCCATTCGATGCCGTCGATCCGATGATGCGGACTGTCCTGATTCCAGCGGATAACAAGCTCGAAAAATTTTCCCTTGGTAAGCGTCTCCTTTACAGGAAGTCTTGTTGAAAAGATCAGCATGGATTCATCGCATCCTTTCCACGAACCGACAACGATCAATATATCCAAAGATAACACTTCAACTCTCTAGGGCTTTTTTCCTCCTTTTATATGCTTCCCTATTCGTACTTATAGCACATTATAAAAAAAGAGCCGGATCACTCTGACTCTCTCAAGTATGTGTCGATAGCATGGCGTGCCCCTCAAACAAAAACGAACTCGAATCTCGTTTTAGAGAGTTACGAGGATGGGGTTTGACCTCTCCGTGGAGTGATCATATTCATTCGTATTCCCTCATCTCATTTCTCCCTGCCTATGATTATCGAAGTTCCCTCTGTAGGTTCTGATAGATCGCATCATCCTGTGCGCTGAAGCTCACGATGGTCACGCACATACCCGCATCGGGGTGCGCGTCAAACCACTCCCGAATCGTCATGAGTGCGATCTCTGCCGCCGCCTCCTTCGGGTAGCCGTAGACACCGGTCGAGATGGCAGGGAACGCGATGGTATGCAGCCCGTGTGTCTGTGCGAGTTCAAGAGAGTTCCGATAGCAGGAGCGCAGGAGCTCCGCATCGGATGCACTGCCGCTGTAGACGGGGCCGACCGTATGAATCACATAGCGCGCGGGCAGACGATATCCCTTCGTGATCTTTGCCGCGCCCGTTGCGCAGCCGCCAAGCGTACGGCACTCCGCGAGGAGCTCCCTGCCCGCCGCCCGATGAATCGCTCCGTCAACGCCACCGCCGCCGAGGAGGCTCCAATTCGCTGCGTTTACGATGGCATCTACGGCGAGCGTCGTAATGTCGCCCACGAAATAGACAATCTCATTCTTCGATGCGTTCGGCTTCATTGTTCTCTCTCCTCTCAATAAATCGTTGCTAAAATGAAGTGTGTCAGCGTAGCGCATCTTTTTCATCCTGTCGAGGAAACGAAACGGACGCATCGCCGAAGCTATGTGGAGGATCGTGGACAGCGTGCGGGCAAAATCCGTCCAGATGGTCGTGATGTTCCCAGTGATGCCTTCATTTCATGCAGCAGCCCTTTTCTCCAATTGCCGACACCCACCCGTCAGGTACGATATAGGTATCCAGCATTGTCAGGTACTTCGTGAGATAGGTCACGCCCTCCTCCGTGAGCGGGGTATCTTCCCCACGGAGCCCTTGGGAGAGGAGGATCGTTTCCTCTTCCTCGGAGAGGTCTTTTCCCAGTGCCTCCACAACCTCCGAAACGCGGTCGAACGCTTCGTCATCGATGTCATCGCAGGACGGATACATATAGGGAAAGCACGCATCTGTGCGCAGGGCATCGGCAATCCCCCGCAGCATGGCGACAACCTCATCGCGGCGCAGAATACTCGCCACGATGCCGCTCTCCGAAAAGCGCAGCTCCAGGAGCACCGTGTCCCGATACATCCCCATCGCGGCGAGGGTGAGCGGGCTGTCGCCATAGTCATTGCCCGCCGCAATTTCGATGTCCGTCCCCTCCGCTACGCAGTTCATAAAATACACGAGGTCGGGTATGGGGTCGCTCAAACGCTCATCGAAGACGAGGTCAACCGTTCCCCCCGCCTTCTCTATGGCAAGCGTCAAATATCCGTATGCGATACCGCCGTAAAAAAAGAGGAGCGGGTCACGGTTCATCCAGAGCCGCAGCCGCTCCGTCGCGGCAAAGTACGCCGCACGATCAAAGACGAATGTCCTGAGCGGAAGCGGGTTCTCGGGATTGCAGCAGCGCGATGTGAAATCTCGCCAGATGACCGTCTCTCCCTCCACCGTAATCTGCACATAGACCGGGTCACACTCTGCAACGCCGCAGGTACAGCCGTAGATGAGCGCACTGTCCTCCTTGTAGTCCTCCGTGAGACTGTCATAAAGCTCCTCAGGGGTGAGTGGCGCATGACCGCACTCCTCGCCGCAAACGATGCGCTCGGCTGCATGAATTTCCTCCATGAAATCCGCACCGTTGAGAAAAATCTTGACCGCAGGCAGAGGGTAGGGGTCAGCTCCGTACTCCCATCTGGTATAGCAAAACGAGATTGTGTCCATCATTCTCTTGATTCACGCCGCCCTTCACTCCACCGTCCACTCGTTCACATTCCCAAAGAATCCGATGGCGCGATGCCCGAGCAGATTGTTCTCCGCGATGCCGTGTATGCGTGCGTTCGCCACGTAGACGGCATCGATGTAGCAGAGGAATACGTAGGGCGGATCCTTTGCCAGCTCCTCCTGAAAGAGTCCGTAGAGCCGCATCCGCTCATCGGGGTTGCTCGTGCGCCGCGCCGCCATGAGATATTCATCGACGCGTGCGTTCGAGTAGCGGCCCACATTCACTTTCCCGTTTGTCGAAAACACCTTGTAGGTATGCATATCCGGATCGAGCGGGCTACCCCAGCCGACGAGGTATGCCATCTGCCCGGCCCAGTCGATCTGCGCCGGGGTCTCCACCGTGCAGTGGATGCCGGCGGCACACAGCTGCTCCGCTACGGCGTGGACAATCTCGCCGCGGGCGAAATTATCGTTCTGCGCGGTGAGCCGAAAGCCGACCTCCTCGCCGCCGCGCATATAGTAGCCGTCTGCGCCCCGCACGCAGCCCGCCGCCTCGAGGAGCTGCTGCGCCTTTGCGGGGTCGTAGTCGTAGCGCTGCACGTTCGGATTGTTGTAGATGCTGCGCTGCAAGGGGCCGTACGCGGGCGTTCCGTAGCCGAGCAGTGCCTTGTCGATGAGTGCCTGCCGATCGATCGCACAGGAGATGGCAGGGATGAGATCACGATTCCGCTGCCAGTACGGATGGGCGAAGTTGAACAGGATCGCGCGGTAGTCCGTCGTCTTCATGTCATAGCTGCGGTAGGCGGGATTCCCCGCGAACTGCGCCGCATTCGTCGGAGCGAGATGCGCCAGGTCGATCTGTCCGTCCGCAAGTGCCTTCGCCTCCGTGACATCGTCCCCGATGATCTTGAATACGACGCTGTCGAGCTTCGGTGCGCCGCGATAGTAGTTCTCGTTTTTCACAAGGACGATTTCCTTGCCTGCCTCCCAATGATCGAGCTCAAATGGCCCCGTGCCGACGGGGCTGCGGAAGAATCCTGTCGTCTTCAGATCCCGCCCCGCCAAGAGATGTGCTGGCAGGATCGGCTGCACCATGTCGTCGAGGAATGCTGCGTTCGGCGCGGACAGACGGATGCGCACGGTCTTGTCGTCGAGCTCGGTGATCTCGCGCACATCCTCGAAGTTCTGCGTATTGAACGAGCCCGTCAGCGGATTTTGGATCGCCTCGATGGTGAACTTCACATCCGCCGCACGCAGCGGCTTCCCGTCGTGCCAGAACACGTCGTCACGCAGTCGGAATACATAGGTATAGGACTCCGGATCGTATTCGTACGATGCCGCCAGTCCCGGCACTGTCGCCCCCGTCGCATCCCGCCGCATCACCCCGTCAAAGAGCAGCTGGTCGATCACCCCGTACTCATTCAGAAGCGGATTGATCTGATTGTAGTCCCTCGATCCATAGACGATCCGCGCTCCGTGATCCTCGTCCGCACGGTTCTCAGCGCAGCCGCCCGCGAGTACAAGGAGCGCAAGTGCCATACACAAGTGTAGGAGTTGTTTCACCGTACATTCCCCCTTTTTGATCGCATTGGTCTTTTCATATCCATACACAACGATTGAAGCGTTCTCAACTATGATTATTATGTCATAAACCATTCGTTATTTATGATTCATTTTCCTTCTTTTTATGGGCGGGCTTTTTCAAATTTTTCACCCGACCTATTGTGAAAGACAGATCAATTTCCCGTGAACTATGATACAATGAGATAATGCATTCCGAACAATCGCGTTCGTCTGCAGATGCGGAGATACAGTGGGACTCCTTCGGGCAGCCGCCGGCTTCGCCTCCGCCGTGGTGGCGGAAGGGATGCCTTGTACATCCCCCTGTCACAAAGGAGCGATGCTCATGAAAACACGATTCCTCGGATTTCTCAGCACCGTCCTCGTCACCGATCCGATCCATGATTTTGCTCTATACTAGAAGAACTACACCGGCAGGAGGGATATCGATGCTCTGCAAACGGCACTATACATCCCCGCTCGGCGGGATCACGCTCACGAGCGAGGGAGCGGCACTGACGGGGCTGTACTTCGATGGGGAGAGGGACTTCCCCGATCTCTCGGCGGCGCACGAAAAGGATCTCCCCGTGTTCGGGGAGGCGGTGCGGTGGCTCGATCTGTATTTCGACGGAAGCATCCCGAACTTCATCCCCGCACTCGCTCCTGCGGGTACGGCGTTCCAGCAGACGGTATGGGCGATCCTGCGGACGATTCCATACGGCGCGACGACAACCTATGGCGCGATTGCACGGCGCATCGAACAACAGGAGAAAAAGCGGATGTCGGCGCAGGCGGTCGGCGGTGCGGTCGGGCGCAATCCGATCTCCATCCTCATCCCATGCCACCGTGTGATCGGTGCGGACGGCAGCCTCACGGGCTACGCGGGCGGTCTTGCACGCAAGGAGCGGCTGCTGCAGATCGAGCGGGGACAGCACGCCGCGTTCCCTGTTGCGAATGCCGCCCCCCGCGTGCTATAATCACCTCATCACAAGACGAAAGCGGGTGCTGTGTTGGCGACAAACGAAAACTACCGCAGCGGCGGCAGTGCTGCGATGGGCGTTCCTGCGCGGCGTACGGAAACGACACCGGGTACGGTGCGGCGCATGAACGCGCCCGCCATGAACGTGCGGCAGGATGCCATTACCCCCGAATACTTTATCGCACATTTCCACGAATACCTCCCGCGCTACATCGCAGGCGGCGCACCCACGGCGGACACACGCGACACGTACGAGCTCGCGATCCGTCTGTTCCTCCACTGGTGCGCGGAGCAGGGGCTGCATCCGCTGCGCGATGTGCATGACTACCAGATCCGCATCTACATGGAGGATATGCGCACGCGCGGCTACAGCGCGGCGACGCTCATGATCAAGGGCGCGGCGATCCGCGCGTTCTACAAGGTCGCACAGCGGCTCTCCTTCATCGCCGAGAACCCCTGCGCCGACCTGCAGCTGCGCAACCCGCAGCATCTTGACGAGGACTATAAATACCTCACCGTCGATCAGATCCGAGAGATCTGCGAGGGGCTTGCGACGGACAAGAACGCACTGCGTCGCCTGCGCAACATCCTCATCGTCTACCTCATGGGGGTGGAGGGGCTGCGCGTCGTCGAGGTCATGCGCCTCTCAGACGAGGACATCGACTGGCAGCGTGGGCGCATCGAGATCCGAGGAAAGGGACACGCAGGGATCATCTACCCGTGCGAGGAGACGTTTCAGCTGCTCAAGGCATACATGGAGGTACGCGGGGCGATCCCGCCCGTCAGCCGCCTGACCCCCACCATCATCTCCTGCGCACAGAACAATGTGAAGGGACGCATCACGCGCGTCGGCATCCGCTACGTCATCAACAGGGCACTGACAGACGCAGGACTCAAGCAGCCCGGCTATGCGTGCCATCTCTTCCGCCACAGCTGCGGCACGAACCTCTATCAGGAGACGAAGGATCTGCGCGTCGTACAGGAGACCCTGCGTCAGCGCAGCCCGAAGGTCACCGCAAAATACGCCCACGTCCACGAGCGCATGGAACAACGCCACACGCGCGGCATCACCCCGGGCGTAAAGGTAGAGTCGGTGCAGTATCAGCCGCCCGCTCCGACAAAGAAAAAATAACGCGAAAATACGAACGCCCGCCGTGGGAACAATCCTCCTACGGCGGGCGTTTTTTCCGTTTCTTCATCGTAAAACGGCGCGGACGGACGCACTGACCTCCGCGTCGATGGCATCCAACAGGGCGAACCTGCGCCGATAGACCGCTCTCTTGCGCGTCGGCACCTCCTCCATCGTCTTGCGCGGCTCGATGAGCGGCAGTTCCATGAACCGTGCGTCTGCGGTATCCGTTCCTCCCGCCTCGCGCCAGAACGCGCTGAAGTCCGTCTTGAGCTTTCGATCAACGCGCACGTGATTGTTCGCGTAGTAGCCCTCGTTCGTCACGGCGTAGATCCGCCCGATCCCCAGACTGCGTGCAACTGCCTGCGCGATGTAGAGCACGAGATTCTTCGTCCGATAGGTATGACACGCCTTGGTCGCCGCCTTGACCACGTCGCGTGCATTCTCCATGTTCGGCCCCTGCATCGCTCCGATCCACATGGCATTTGCGCCGTCCTCTGCCGGCACAATCCAGAAGATGATCTGATAGAGGGATGCCGCGCCAAGCCGCAGAATGACGGACAGCAGTCCCTCCTTGCGCTGCCCGTAGTCAAAGAACAGCGCCGCCGTCATCTGCTCTCCCATGCACATGATCCCCTGCCACAGCGGTACGGAGACCCGCTGATAGAGCGGAAAGAGCACATCCGCACGCAGCTTCCCGCACAGAAAGAGCATATGCTGCTCAACGATGCGTGCGCGCTCATCGAATGTGGATTTGTTGTAGAAAAAGGCACGTGTCGGCTGCTCGTAGACAAAGGGATAGATCTCCGCCAGCTGTGCCAAGGTCGGGTCTTTTTGAAAGAATGCGTCGAGTTTCTGCATTTCCCTGCGATGCAGCCATGCACGTGCACAAAAGATCACGGCACGCCGCACCTCACGCGGATTGTTCATATCATAGATCTGTTTCGCCAGTTGATAAAAGGATTGCATCCATCCACCCCCTAGTTCAGCAGATGCCGAACAAAGTTCGCCCTGCTGTATCGCGCCGCCGCCGCCGCAAGCTGCTCCCGATAGAGCCCCTGCCGCGCGGCAAAATGATTGACAAAGTCCTCCATCCCCGCGCAAAAGTCCTCATAGCGTTCTATGTCCATCACACTGCCGATGTCAAACGCCGCCATGATCTCGGGATTCAGCACGGCGGTCGTCAGAACGGGTTTTTGAAAGCCGATCGCGGTGAAGTAGAGTGCGCTCCAGTTGTAGCGGTAACGCTCCGCCGTATAGGGCAGAAACAGCGCGTCCACGGAGGCAATCGCCGCGTACCACGAAGCCCCGATCAGCTTTTCCATCAGCACGGTGATCTGCGGATGCTCCCGATACCGTGCCACGAGTGCCTCCACCTCCGCGCGATCCGCCGCCGTCGTCGGTGCTGCCTGCAAAACGAAATGCACGGGGCGCACAAACTGCCCTTCCTCCGCCGCACGTAGATACCACGCGAGCTTTTTCTCCCCCCTGCGATAGTGTCCGAAGAACCCGATGCGCAGCACCGCGTCCGTCCGCCGTTCGCACGTGACAGGGAGCGACATCACGGGCGGAGCGATGAGGCGCACGTTGGCGGGGCGTGCCGCGCCGAAGTCGTCCCGCAGCGTCGTCACGCACAGCCGGATGTTCCGATATGGCAGACACGACCGCGCCGCCTTTTGGAATTTCGGCATTTCCTGCGGGTTCACACCGAGGAAGATGAAATAGACAGGCACGGGGCTGTCGCGCAGCGCACTTTTTTTCAGCGCCCGCAGATAGCGATAGGTCGCCGTTGTGAGCAGCACGGCGTCGATCCGCTCCCGCCGTACCGCCTCCGCCATCGCGTCGAACCATCGCACGCGCCGGTATTCCCGCTGCACGGAGAGCCAGATCTTTTTGAGCCGCCCCGCACCATCGTAGCTGACGATGCGCCCACCCTCCAGATAGCGCACAGGCACGCCGAAGTCCCGCCCGAGATCCGTATCCCTTGGCAAAAAGAGGATGGGCTCATGCCCCTCCTCCTTCAGCGTCTCTATGATGATGTGGTCGAACTCAAGTTCAAACCCGCCATCCGCTTTCACCGTTTCCAGAATCGCAACTCTCACCGTATCCTCCGCCCGTCCAAATCCAGCCGCAGCCACTGGAGACACAGCCCCATGAGCAGCCAGTGCAGCTTCATCACAGAGGAGTTCCCCATGTTGTACTCGGTCAGTCCTTGGAGGATCAGGCCGAGGAGGACGGCAGGCAGGAGCAGTCCCGCGATGTGCTGCGCCGTCCGCCATGCACGGATGCCGTACGACAGGCACGCCCCCCACCAGAAGAGCAGTGCCGCGAGCCCTACCGCGCCGCACTCACCGAGCATCTGCATGACATTGCTGTGTGCGTGCCCAAGGCGCGGCTCCGTCGCCTCCGGCAAAATGTACTGTTCATGATATGCCGCCTCGAACCCTGCATAGCCGATGCCGAGCACGGGATGATCCGTGAACATATGCGCCGCACTCGTCCAGAGCAGAAACCGCTCGGAGTTGCTCGACATCTTCGTATCGCCAATCGAGGCAAAGCGCGAGGAGAGTGCCGGCGAGAGGGCGAACACCGTGCCAAATACGACCACCGCCGCCAACACGCCCGCGAGCAGCCTTTTCTTGTCACGCACCAAAAGCGCCGCACAGACAAGCACGTCAATCGGCACGGCGACCCACGCGCCGCGCGTCCCGTTAAAGAGGAGCGCCGCGCAGCCGACGAGGAGCATCGCCGCCGCAGGGATGCGGTACCGTGCATCGAGCCGCCCGCTCATGAGGAGCACGGCAAGCGCGGGGAGCAGCATCGAGAGAAAGCCGCCCGATGTCATGGAAAACGAAAATCCGTCCGCCCGCATATTCCCATAGACAATCCCCTGAGCGATGATCGCGAGATCGTTGACGACGAACGAGACGGCGACGCATATGCCGATCCGCGCGAGCTGCCGTTTCTCACGGATCATCAGCAGCACGGCATAGAACGCGATCATGCGGTAGCCGTAGTAGTCGCCAAAGACGCGCAGACTGTAGGAGACATCGTTCGAAAAAAGGGAACAGAGGACGAGCACGCCCATCAGAATGAGCAGCGCCATCCCGACGCGCCCGTCCGGCAGCGCGTCCTGCCAGTCGTCGTGCCGCCGCCAAAGCCGAAACAGCACGAGCGCGGTCAGCATCCCGAGAAAGATGTTGCCGACAGCAATGGAAACATTGCTGAACAGCGCAAATCCGCCGAGCAGATAAAACGCCCATGTATGAATCCGTTCGATGCCGACCTCGCTCAGCCGCATGACAATCCCCCTAAGTTTCTGCCCTACACCGCCTGTACGGAGCTATTTCGACTGCGTCTCCATGTGATAGAGCTTAACATACTTCACCATCGTATAGAAACCGTGGAACATCGCGAGGATAAACCCGAGCCGCCCGTCGAGAAAACCGCGCAGCAGGATATAGTCGCGAAAAAAGGCAAACGGCGGATCGAGCAGGATCTTTAGAAACGATGCCCGCTTGCCGCCCGCATAGCGTTTTTCCGCCATCAGCGTCGTATACTGGTTGAATTTCAGGAGATAGCGATCCCAGTCCGTGTAGGTGTAGTGCAGGAGACTGCCGCCCATGCGGCGGATGGGCAGATCGGACACCACGTGCTCATGGATGCGCCCGACCCAATGCACAGCCATACGCGGGTAAAGCCGCTGCGAGTAGTCCGGACGATGCCCGCCGTAGTACATCCGCCGGCCGAAGGCGACATTGATCCGCTTGATCTCGTATACGGCACGCGCATCCTCTGCCAAGATACGGGCGATCTCCGCCTCCGTCTCCGGCTGTACACGCTCGTCCGCGTCCACATAGAGCACCCAGTCCGCATCCGTCTGCGTCAGGGCAAAGTTCCGCTGCGCGGCGAAATCGCCCGCGAGCGCACGCGCAATGACACGCGCCCCCGCCGCCCGCGCAAGTTCGGCCGTGCGGTCGGTGCTGTGATCGTCGATCACGAGAATCTCATCGGCAAACGCCGCACTCTCAATGCACGCTGCAATGTGCCGCTCCTCGTTGTGTGTGAGAATAATGACGGCAAGTTTCACGCATCCGCCTCCCCCGAAGATCCATCTGCGGACTCCACCGCACCCCGCACGCAGTCCAAAAGACTCCCCCCTGTATAGCGCACGCCCCGCACGCCCGCCGCCTCGGCGGCAGCGACATCGCGCACGCCGTCGCCAAAGAGAAACGAGGCGGCGGGGTCGATCCCATGCGCTGCAATGGCTCTGAGGATCATGCCGGGCGCGGGCTTGCGGCAGTCACACGGCTTCCTGTAGGCGGGGACTGCCGCCTCCGGATGGTGGGGACAGTAATAAAACGCATCGATGTGTGCGCCGAACTTGGTCAGCTGTGCATTCATCCAGTCGTGCAGACGCAGCACGGCGGCTTCGTCGTAGTAGCCGCGTGCAATGCCGCTCTGGTTCGTGACGACGATAACGAGGTAGCCGTGTGCGTTCGCCCAGCGGATTGCTTCAATCGCCCCCTCAATCCATACAAAGTCCGCAGGATCGTGGAGGTAGTCCACATCGACATTGAGCGTGCCGTCACGGTCGAAGAAGATCGCCCTAGTCGGCATACGAAAAATACCCGCCCGCACGGAGGAAGTCGCAGTACTCCCTGACCGCCTCCTCCATCGGGGTAAAGACGACATCGCAGCCTGCCGCGCGGAGAGCGGTGGTGTCCGCCTGCGTGTAGTTCTGATATTTGCCGCGCAGCACCTCGGGGAAGTCACGGTAGACGATCCGCCCCCTGCCGAGTGCGGCGATGACCGCACGAGCCACCTCGTTGTAGGTGTGCGCCGCCCCCGTGCCGCAGTTGTAGACACCGCTCTCGCCGCCGTTTTCAAAGAAGTGCAGGTTCACGCGCACCACGTCGCCGACGTACACAAAATCGCGCCGCTGCTCCCCGTCCGCAATGCCGTCCGTCCCGCGAAAGAGACGAGCCTCCCCCGTCTCCAGGATCTGATGATAGAGTTGGTAGAAGATCGACGCCATCTTGCCCTTGTGGTGCTCCTGCGGTCCGTAGACGTTGAAGTACCGCAGTCCGACGATGGGACTACGTGCCTCAGGGATCACCTGCCGTACATAGCGGTCGAACGCGAGCTTGGAGAACGCATAGGGATTGAGCGCATCCTCGCAGCGTCCGCCCTCGGTGAAGCCGTGCCTGCCGCCGCCGTAGGTCGAGGCGGAGGAGGCGTAGAAGAACGGGATGCGCGCCCCCATCGCGAAGTGCAGGAGCGCCTTGGAGTAGGCGTAGTTCTCCTTCATCATGTAGTTGACATCGTACTCCATCGTATCCGAGCACGCGCCTTCGTGGAAGATCGCGTCGATGTCCGTGCCGTCAAAGTCCCCCTCCTCGACGAGGTGGAGAAAGTCGTCCTTCTGCTGATAGTCGATGAAGTGCAGGCCGCGCAGGTTCTTGTAGTTCGCACCGTCCCCGAGGTCATCGACGATGAGAATATCCTTGTGCCCGCGTGCGTTGAGCGCGTGGACGAGATTGCTGCCGATAAAGCCGGCACCGCCTGTGACGATAATCATCCGTTTGCCCCTTCCTGATGGTCGAGCACCTGTAGCAGTTCCTCTCTGCTGACCGCATACGTTCCGAGTTTCGACACGACGACGCTCGCCGCGACATTGGCGAGATACGCGCCGTCGGCCGGCTTCAGCCCGCCCGCGAGTGCCAGGCCAAACACGGCGATCACCGTATCGCCCGCACCCGAGACATCAAAGACCTCCTGTGCCTTCGTCGGGATGTGAACGACCTCCTCGCCGTGGATCAGCGACAGCCCCTTCGACGAACGCGTGAGAACGACGTTGCGGATGCCGAACTTGCGCATTGCATAACGCGCCGCCTTCTCGACATCGAAGTCCTTGTTCGCAATCGGCTCAAGCATGATCTCGTTGATCTCCTTGATGTTCGGCGTGATATAGTCGGCGCCCTTGTACTTCAGCCACTGCGCTCCCTTCGGATCGACGATGACGGGCACGCCGTGATCGTGCGCCGCACGGATGATGTGCTGGCACGCGAACTCTGTGCACGCCCCCTTGCCGTAGTCCGAGATGATGACGCAGTCCATGCTCTCATTCAGTTTCTTGTCGATATAGGAGAGATACTGCTGTGCATCGTCTCCGTCGATGGGGCTTGCATCCTCGAAGTCGAGGCGCATCATCTGCTGATGTCCGCCGATGATGCGGATCTTCGTCGTGGTCGGGCGGTCTGTATGGACGAGCCCCGCATAGTCGATGCCGCGTGCGGCAAATTTCTCAAGAAGGCTCTTGCAGTGCGCATCCTCACCGACATAGCCCGCGATGCTGACATTCGTCCCGAGGAGCGCGAGGTTGTGCGCGACGTTTGCCGCGCCGCCAAGGGTTTCGTGTGTCCCCGTCACGTGCGTGATCGGCACAGGCGCTTCGGGGGAAATGCGCGTGACCTCGCCCGAGTAATACTTATCCAGCATCACATCGCCGACGACAAGGATGTTGCTGCGTACACTCTTCTCCGCGACCGTTTCGCGGATCTTTGCCATATCCATGAGAACGCTCCTATCTTTGTGGAAATAGAAATCAGTCAAAACCGTGTGCTTTCAGACCTGCGGGCATCACGGGACGGACGACGCGTGCCGCCGCCCCCTTCGGCGCAAGGACAAACGTGCCGTTCACCCGCTCCACAACCCGTGTCTCGAACGCTGTCGGCGGCGCAAGCGCATAGGCAGGCTGCTCCCCGCACTCCGCGAGCATCTGATCGGCGTACTGCAAAATCAGAGCGGGCGGCATCCCCTTCATGCACTTCATATGCTCCTCACCCGTGAGCGGGCATTCGTGAATGCGGCAGGGGTGGCACGGCACGGGCGCGCGCACGGAGATGCTGCGCGCATCGTACGGGTAGAAACCAGGGATGGGCGACG